>DCIU01000038.1:3551-3848 GCA_002317245.1 Lachnospiraceae bacterium UBA1718 | reverse complement strand
CAGACAGACCGCCATTGGAGAAACTTCAAGGTTCAGAAGCATATAGAAGGCGATAAGATTATAATTGATTCCCTTAAGTCTTATGATCATGATATGTCCTTTGGATTATCTAGCCTTAAGGATGCCTTTGAGAAAGGTGAGGCAGGAATGCTTCCACCACTAACTACTAAGGTAAAAGTAGGATCCTTTGAGCATATGGTTGCAGCTAAGAGGGGACTTACTGATATTGGCGATGCATTCCTTAAGAATGTTCCTGATATGGATGACAGTGTAGATAAAGAGAAGTTCCCTAGTGTT
>DCIU01000038.1:0-3490 GCA_002317245.1 Lachnospiraceae bacterium UBA1718 | reverse complement strand
TAAGCTGTGGGCTCTTCCTATAGATCAAATAATATTCAGATATAATAATCTTGATAACGTAATTAAGACTAAAGACGGAAGTGAGCTTCCAGATTCACTTAAGGATGATGAAACTGTTGAATATAGACTTAGAGGAGAAGAAGGTAATAAGTCGTTCAAAAAAGTATCAGTAGAAGATTTTTTGGGACAGGAAGAAATTAGGGATATAGCTTATAATAAGTTAACCTTCAGAGATATTCTTTTAGAGATTGCTGATATTGCGTTCATAAAATATAAAGCTAGAAACTATGATAATGCCTTGGTTCCTGGCGTAGGCATGAAGGATAAGAAGGATATTGAGCCTAAGAATATGGGAAGATTAATGTTCCTTCTTAGAGAATTACGTAGGATTTACGAGACCTATGATTTCGTTGATTCGGATAAGGGATGCATTGCAAAGTATTATAGTGAGATTTATCTGGGTTATTTTGCTAAAGCATATGACGGAGATGTTGACGCTATGAACTGCCTTGCTACATATGATCGTGAACATGGAGTTGAAGTAGCTGCTGAGGTTGAGATTCCAACTATGCTCCACATGGATGAGGATGCTTATAACTCATTGGTTGATATGAGAGATAACTTTGATTTGGCCGTTGAGGCTAGGATTGCAGACCTTGGCTGGTCTCAGGACAAGAAGGATGCATTCAGAAATCGTCTTACTGAGTATATTGCTAAAATTGATGCAATTAAGTTACAGGCTGAGGCTGTTTTAGAGAAAAAATACGCTGAGGGAGATGCCAGAAGAAAATTCTTCTTATCAGGCGATGATTATAACTCAATTGAAGATATTTCTGAGATTGCATGGAACCCGGGTATGTCATACTTTGCTACTGAAGACAGAAATATCCTCTACGGACAGGAAGAGAATAAGCAGTATATTACAGAAGGTGAGATGCTTGCGGCAAAGCAGAGCGCAAATAAGCTAAGAACAGGTAATAGACAGAGACTTAACGAAATGGATACTAATCCTAAGGTTGCTTACAAGGGAATGGTTGGATTCAAGACAGCATAAAAATGAATCTAGGGACCGCGGAGAGCTCCCCTAGGATGGTGGTCAGAGTGTCATTATAGACACTCTGGCCTTTTTATGATCGTCTTAGTTAGCATCGGATATCCACTGAACTGTGGAAGAGGGCTGGCTATCTTTTCTATTAGCTTTTTTAAGTTTCCGCCAGATGTTAAGCTGCAGGCCCATATATAGGTCTTGTCACTGTAATACTTACTGGCTTTCTCATAGAGCGCCTTAAGAAGTATCAGTACATTAAGTGGATTGGCAGCTTCATTGTTAACCAGATCAACAATATATAAGGAATCGCCATCGGACATTACGCTGACCTGTGCAACTACCTTATTTTTCTTAACAATGGCCTGACTAAGCAGCATATCAAGAGAGTGCTCAACTGAGGAACCATATATTGGCTCATTGACTCCCTGTACCATAAAGGCAGCATTGTTGTCACAACTCTTATAATCATACGAATTAAGACGTACAGTTTGAGTTGAAGGTATCTTGCTGAAGAGTGGCGAATTTGTAATTGAATTAAGGGTATAGCCACAGAATCCATAGTTTTCCTTAGTAGGATGATAACCAATTGACAAGAAGTGATTATAATAATAATCATAATCCTCCTTGCTGTAATACTTAGGATTAATGAAGATACCTACTTTGTTAATGCCCAGATTCGCAGCTTCTGCCTCAATATACTCCAGAATATCTTCATCATATTCATAGTCGGCATAAGCATCATCAACAGCTAGCAAAAGGATTACAATCTTATCATTTGGAGTAATGGAATACACAGCAATAGCAGAGTAGTCGTTGCTTTCCTCATTCCAGATACCACATGCCTCAATATATTTATTCTGTAATAATATTATCAACTCGCCTGGAAGCATGCTGCTACGCATAGCCTGTTCGCTTGTTACTTTTTCTACTTCGCTCATTAATTACCCATGATGTCGCCGAAATCGGCCTTCATTTTGTTCTCATACTCAACAGCATTCTCTGTTGCAAGATCCATATATTTGATAAAAATATCTTCAACTGAGGATTTCTTCTCCATTGCAAGCTGCTGAAGTATTGGGCGAAGCTTGTCAATCTGCTCTGAGATACGTACCTTCTCAGGATCGATATCAGGCATAACCTCATCAGCATAATTCATAATTCGAGTAAGCATTTCTCTATCTTCAGCGTTCATATAATTCTCCTTTTTAATATCTAATAGAATGGCAGTAAAATAGGCATTTTTACTATATTTTTTGCTACCAAATCAATATTAACACTTGAGATATACAGTGTCAAAATGTTACTATATATAAGTTAAAAAACACATTAATTAAGAATAATTAACGAAGAGAGGAAGACGATTTCTATGGCAGATTTAAGACCCTTTAATGCATATATGCCAGCAGTTGGCATGGAGGATAAGATAGCAGCCCTTCCGTATGATGTATATAACAGAGAAGAGAGTAAGGTGGTAGTTGCCGCCAATCCTGATTCCTTCCTTAGAATTGACAGAGCAGAGACTAACTTCCCTGATGATGTAGATACATATGCAGACGTTGTATACGCTAAGGCTAATGAGCTTATTCAGGACTGGATTAAGGCGGGCAAGTTCGTATCAGCCGGCAAGCCAATGTATTACCTCTACCAGGAGATTATGGATGGCAGACCACAGACCGGTATTGTTGCAGCCGCTTCAGTTAAGGATTATGAGAACAATATTATCAAGAAGCATGAGAATACTTTAGCTGCCAAGGAAGCCGATAGAATCAGACATATTGATACTACCAATATGCAGACTGGTCCAATCTTCCTTGCCTTCAGAAGCAATAGTGAAATTGACGCATTCTTAACTAAGAAGACCAGTGAGAAGCCTCACTTTGACTTCATTAGCGAGGACGGAATTGGTCATAAGGTATGGCTTATAGATGAGCCGGTTGACATCGATTTTATCACAGCAGAATTCGACAAAATGAATGCAATTTACATAGCTGACGGCCACCATAGATGTGCTTCAGCCTGCAAGGTTGGTGCTAAGAGACATGTAGATGGCCAGGTTAAGGAGTCTGACTACTTTTTAAGCGTTCTCTTCCCAGAGAATCAGCTGAAGATTATGGATTATAACAGAGTTGTGAAGGACCTTAATGGCTACGATGTGCCAGAGTTCTTAGAGGAGCTTGAGACATATTTCACGATTGGAGCCAGTGATATACCTGTGAAGCCAGCTAAGAAGGGTAGGTGCGGTATGTATCTGGATGGTCAGTGGTACAGCCTAGAGCTTAAGAGCGAGTGGTTCGATTCGGATCCTGTTGAGGGACTTGATGTATCAATACTTCAGAAGTATGTATTAGATGGCATGCTTGATATCAAGGATCCTAAGAATGATAAGAGAATTGACTTCGTTGGCGGTATCAGAGGCTTGGAAGAGCTTGAGCGCAGATGTGG
>DCIU01000073.1:5306-5683 GCA_002317245.1 Lachnospiraceae bacterium UBA1718 | reverse complement strand
AGACTCCTTGTTCTTCAACAGGAGCCTGCATAGACTGCAAGAGCCCTGACACAATCTGTTGTCAGTTCCTGATTACAAGATTTGAGAGACACAAGGACAGAGTACATGTGATTCTCGTTGATGATGTACTGGGATTCTAGTGAACGATATAGTGGATGAACCTAGGGGACGGGGTCAGAGTGTCACAATTATGACACTTTGACCCCGTCCCCTAGGTTCATATATATACATATACTACTCAGACAGTAGTTCCCATTTATCCATGAGTAAAAGCAGCTGTTCATCGACAGCTTCTTTTTCTTTTTGTTTTTTGATTAGACCTGCTGTATCTGTTCCATTACGTGGGTCATTTAGCCATTCATCTATCTCAGAAGACT
>DCIU01000073.1:4936-5219 GCA_002317245.1 Lachnospiraceae bacterium UBA1718 | reverse complement strand
GCAGCTTCCTTCTGTGCCTTGTAATCAAGGGCAGCCTGTTCGTTCTTGGCTGTATTATTAGCTACAGATATATTAGAAGCGGTAACTGCCTGAGAGGTCAGTTGCTCGCGTTTTTCTACATAATAATCATAATCCCCCAGATATTCAGTAAGAATATTATCGCGGAGATCAAGAATTCTGTCAGCGGTTCTGTTAATGAAGTAACGGTCGTGACTTACATAGAGGACAGTACCTGTGTAATTGTTGATTGCGTCCTCAAGTATCTCCTTGGAGGTGATATCCA
>DCIU01000073.1:2246-4845 GCA_002317245.1 Lachnospiraceae bacterium UBA1718 | reverse complement strand
TTCTCACCACCGGACAGGGATTTAATCTGTTTGAATACATCTTCAGCAGTGAAGAGGAAGGCGGCAAGGACATTACGAATCTCTGTATTATTAAGAGTAGGATAGTCATCACTGATTTCCTCGAAGATTGTCTTATCATCATGGAGTACATGATGCTCCTGATCGTAGTATCCAACTGTAACATTGGCTCCAAGCTTAATAGTGCCTGCTTCAGCATCCACAAGACCATTTAGAATCTTAAGAATAGTAGTCTTACCTGTACCGTTATCACCGATAATAGCCACATGGTCAC
Organism: Lachnospiraceae bacterium UBA1718; assembly: GCA_002317245.1. Classification (GTDB taxonomy): domain Bacteria; phylum Bacillota; class Clostridia; order Lachnospirales; family Lachnospiraceae; genus Colinaster. The sequence continues at coordinate 4,553 of DCIU01000073.1, read as the reverse complement.
CCTTACGAAGGGCAAAGGATAAGTCCTCGAAGAGAGTTGTGGCATAAGACTTGGTAAGTCCCTCAACATTAAGTACCTCATTACCGCTCTCGATGCGTGGAGACAGGACAATCTGCATCTTGTCATTAATCTCTGTTGGTTTATCAATAAGCTCAACCTTATCTAGCATATGCTGTCTGGAATCAGCACGCTTGATGGATTTCTCTCTGTTGAAGGAGCGGAGCTTCTCAATTACTTCCTGCTGGTGCTTAATATCACGCTGTTGATTAAGGTAAGCGTTAAGAGCAGATACCCTGAGTATTTCTTTCTTAGCGGCATAATCAGAGTAGTTGCCTGAGAAAGAGGTCATATGACCATTATCAAGCTCGATAACATGATCCACAACACGGTCTAAGAAGTAACGGTCATGGGATACGATAAGCACGGTACCCTTGTAATTAAGGAGGTAATTCTCAAGCCAAACAATAGAACTCATATCCAGGTGGTTGGTAGGCTCATCGAGGATAATCATATCTGGAGCCCCCACTAAGAGCTTAGCCAGGGCTACACGGGTCTTCTGCCCCCCGGAGAGATGAGATACCTTATGAGAGAAGTCATCCTCTGAGAATCCAAGACCCTTAAGAGTACCACTTACCTCGCTGGCAATCTGATATCCTCCACGTCTCTCGAAGGAATCCTGCAGAGTATGATAGCGCTGCATAAGATCATCCAGCTCATCACCGCCAAGAAGTCCCATATTAGCTTCCATATCACGAAGAGCCTGCTCGTCCTTAAGTAGAACAGCCTTAACAGTAAGTACTTCATCGTAGATAGAGTTATCACTGTCTACTATGGCATTCTGAGGCAGATAGCCTACAGTTGCTCCCTTGGATAAGGTTACAATTCCCTCATCTGGATTAAGTTCGCCCATAATAATACGAAGGAGAGTAGTCTTGCCGGAACCGTTAATACCAACAAGAGCAGTCTTATCATATTCATTAAGATGAAAGCTTACATTCTTAAGTACATGATTATCTATAAAAGTTTTATCTATGTTGTTAACAGATAGAATCATTTGTGGTCACTTTCCATTATTAATACTAAATGTTGTATATATTACAAATTTTACGCTAGATAAGTATACCATATATTGGCAATATGTTATATAATTAGTGTAATTTGTTAATATTATGTCAAAATGGACATATTATGATGAGGTATAGATATGCTGATTAATAAAAACAAGAATATTCTTATCGTTGGCCTTGGTCTTATCGGTGGTTCATATGCCAAAGCTCTTCATAAGACTGGTTTTGCAGTTAACGCAATTGATAATAAGGAATCATCTATTGAATACGCCTTAAAAGAGGGATTTATCGATAAGGGAGCATCTACTCCGGACCCTGAATTAATAGGAGCAGCGGATATTATTGTATTTGCTCTGTATCCACGACTATTCAGACAGTGGATTGAGGAATACCAGCACTTGATTAAGCCAGGAACTTATATTACTGATGTTACTGGTGTTAAGACATGCATCGTTGATGACATTCAGAGTATTCTTCGTGATGATCTCGAATTCATATCTGGTCATCCAATGGCTGGTAGAGAATCATCAGGTGTTGAGAATAGCGATGATACAGTATTCTATGGTGCTAATTTCATTATTGTTCCTACAGACAAGAATACTGAGGACGGTATAGATGTATGCAGGGAGCTTGCTCTTATCATGAGATTTGGCCGTATATCGATTCTTACTCCAGAGGAGCATGACGAGATGATTGGATTCGTTTCACAGCTTACTCACTGTATAGCAGTAAGCCTTATGAACTGTTCTGACAATGAGCATCTGGTTGATTACGTTGGAGATTCCTTCAGAGATCTTACACGTATTGCCAAGATCAATGAGAACATGTGGTCTGAGCTCTTCATGCTTAATAAGACGAGCCTTCTTAAGGAGATGGATCAGTTCATTGATGAGATCTCTGTTTTCAGGAATATGATTGCCACTGATGATATAGAGGGGATGAAGAATAAGATGATTAATTCTACTAAGAGGCGTGTACTCTTCGATAAGAAGTAGAATTAGAATTGCGATAGCAATCGTGGTATAATAGATAGGTTACAGTATGGGGACTTATGAGTTACCTGCTGTATCTGCCAGGGGGGCAGAAAGGGGTTACAAGTGGACGAGAAGAATATCTCACAAGCCGTTATTAGCAGGCTTCCGAGATACTATAGGTACCTGGGCGATCTCAAGGATGATCAGGTTGAACGCATATCCAGCCAGGAGCTTTCTGTAATGATGAATGTTACAGCCAGCCAGAT
>DCIU01000073.1:0-2113 GCA_002317245.1 Lachnospiraceae bacterium UBA1718 | reverse complement strand
GCCGGCAACCTGGGTAGAGCTCTTATTAATTATGGTAATTATGAGAGCAGAGGCTTCATTTTCGAAGGTATCTTCGATAGCAATCCAGACATTATTGGTAAAAAAGTAGGCGAACTTACTGTAATGCCAATGAAAGAGATTGAGAAGTTCATACTGGCTAATAAGATTGATATTGTTGTAATTGCAATCCCTAAGACAGGAGCTGTCGAAGTGGCTGACAGAGTAGTAAAGTGCGGTATCAGAGCCATATGGAACTTCGCTCACACTGATCTTAATGTACCTAAGGGAGTTGTAGTTGAGAATGTTCACTTAAGTGACAGTCTGATGAAATTGAGCTATACACTTACTGTTAACTGATTCTAATCGGTGATTATATGGGTAAAGAAGACGAGAAACTACGTAAAGCAGTTGAGACCAGGCGTATTCCAATAGTTACGCTTGATAATAAGTGGCATAAGATCTGGAACATGATTGAGAAGCCATCAGAGGTATCTAAGGACGAAGCCAGGATGAATGACCTACTTCGTAAACAGGGCAGACTGACTACTGAGTCCAAGGATATTAAGAAGCTTAAGAAGAAGCTTATGGACGAAATAGTTACTCTTATGGATGAGGACTCGTCAGCATCGGGCAAAGTTGATGATAATAAGCGACTTATAGAAGAATGCAATCAAAAGCTTGATAAGTATGAAGAAGAATTATCTGAGCTTCCTGATCAGATAATGGAGATTAATCGCGATATTATGTTCGCTACCATGGAACAGTGTTACCATGCCTTACATACTAATGAGAAGGACATTGATGAACTGGCCAAGTGGATTGATAACATTCGTATAGAGATCAAGAAGAATGTTATTCGTAAGCAGGAGAAAGAGATTCAGAATGCAGTAATGTATTCCTATATGAACGATATTTTCGGTGCTGATGTAGTTGATTTATTTGATATGAGTTACAACCCCCTTGAGAAGATGATCAAGCTTAAGGAGATTAAGGCCGAACAGCAGAAGGCCAATGAGGCCAAGAATAAGACCGAGTAATTGGAGAATGATATGAGAGAATATCTATTATCTCAGGAAGAGATGCAGCGATATGATAAGAATACTGTCGATATGATTGGTATGCCAGCACAGGTTCTGATGGAACGTGCGGCTAATGCTGTTGTCAGATATATACTTAATGAATTTCCTAACAATAAGAAATCAGTCCTTGTAGTCGCCGGAAATGGAAATAATGGTGGTGACGGTGTAGCAATAGCCAGAATCCTTATGGAGTACAACTACAATGTCGTTCTTCTTATTGCTGTCGATGAGGATGAATACAGTCCTGTAATTAAGACACAGACTGATATCGCTAAGATGTATGAAGTACCAATTATCCATGAGCTGGATAATCGTGAGTATGACATTATTGTGGATGCTTTATTCGGAATTGGCCTTAACAGGAACATTGCAGGTGATTATTCAAGACTTATTAAGAAGCTTAACAGTAAGCGTGGATATAAGATAAGTGTAGATATACCTTCTGGTATTGACTGCAATACAGGAGAGGTCCTTGGTACTGCATTTGTTGCCGATACCACAGTTACATTCGGTTTTTACAAGAGAGGACAGTTCCTTAATGATGGACCATCTCATACGGGTTATCTTGTTAAGACTAATATAGGTATTAACGAGCATGCTTTCTTCAAGAAAGAGCCAGAGATGTTCATGTACATGTATGATGACAATCATAATGGCAAGATTGATATTGGACGTAATCCAATGGGCAATAAGGGAAGCTTCGGTAAGGTGCTTCTGATAGCTGGTCGTGAGGATATGAGCGGTGCCTGTGTGCTTGCAGCTAAAGCAGCCCTTAGGTCGGGATGTGGAATGGTTGCCCTTCTAACTGAAGAGGCTAATCGTAATATTATGATAGCGGCTCTTCCAGAGTGTATTGTGCATACCTATAAGGATACATCTGATATTGCTGAAGCCTTCGCCAAGGGCGAGGAATGGGCTGATGCAATTGCAGTTGGACCTGGAATAAGTACTGATGATATAGGTTTATCACTTGTTAAGCATGCAATATTTAAGAGCAAGAAGCCACTTATTATTGATGCTGATGCTATTAATAT
>DCIU01000074.1:1001-15871 GCA_002317245.1 Lachnospiraceae bacterium UBA1718 | reverse complement strand
GTCTCATCAGTACCATTGAATTCCTTAGCTTTTACCATACCAAGGGCAGCTGAGATAGATGTTGACGAATGCCCTGTATTGAAGCAGTCGCAGTCACTCTCATTCCTCTTAGGGAAGCCACTAAGTCCATGGAACTTACGAAGATTAATGAATCCCTCACGTCTACCTGTAAGAAGCTTATGAGTATAGGCCTGATGTCCAACGTCCCATACTATCTTATCCTTAGGCAGGTCAAGACACAGGTGAAGCGCCATAGTAAGTTCAACTACACCAAGATTAGAGGCCAGATGTCCTCCGGTCTCTGAGATAGACTTAATAAGGAAGTCCCTTATCTCCTGTGCTAAGGCAGGATAGTCTTTTTTATCTATTTTTTTAATATCATTAGGTTCTTTAATCTGTTCTAATAACATATCAAGCTCTAACTCCATCTATAGGAAAGAATTACTTCTTTCTTGATATAAGGCTCTTTAATAGTTCCTCAAGGAATGGATTGTCATAAGGAATTGTATGAAGCAGTGTAATGGCTTCATTAGATAATCTCTCTACTTCCTTAGCCGATGCCTCCAGGCCATGAAGAGTTACATAGGTAGTCTTCTGATTCTTAAGATCTGAGCCGATTGGTTTGCCAAGCTCTTCGAAGGTACTTGTTACATCCAGAATATCATCCTGAATCTGGAATGCCACACCTACATTACGGGCAATCTTGCTAAGAGTTCTCTGGGTAATCTCATTAGCACCACCAAGTATTCCACCAATAACCATTGCAGCCTGAATAAGGGCACCAGTCTTATTCTCATGGATATACAGTAGTCTGGCATCATCCACGAATCTCTGGTCCATATCCTCAGCTTCAATATCAGCTGTCTGTCCACCGATCATGCCGTATATTCCACTCTTACCGAAGAGGTACTTAATAGCCTTGCCGACCTTAACTGGATCCGCATCTGTATCGAAGGCATCACTGGCAATCTCACAGGCCAGATTGAGAAGTCCATCACCTGCAAGAGTCGCAATTCCCTCACCATATACTATATGAGTCGTCTTACGTCCTCTTCTGTACTCATCATTATCCATGCATGGAAGATCATCATGAATGAGCGAATATGTGTGAATCATCTCAAGAGCCACCATGAAGTATTCCACTTCACTTCCGCTGCCACCAAAGAGGGTATATACCTCCTTCATAAGCATTGGTCTGATTCTCTTGCCACCAGCCTGAATGCTGTAATTCATTGCTTCAATTACAGTCCTGGCATAGCCCTCTTCCTTTGGAAGGTATTTGGCTATTATCTCTTCTATTTCAGCCACCTTGGCCTTTAACTCAGCTTCAAATTCCATACGTCTCCTATCAGGCCTCTGCGAACACAGTGGTACTTCCGTCTTCTTCAAGCTTAAGTACTGCCTTCTCGACCTTATCTATCCTGTCATTGCAGGCCTTAACGAGCTTCACGCCCTTCTCATATATATGAAATGATTCCTCAAGAGAAATCTCCGAATTCTCAAGGCCCTTAACACAGCCCTCCAGCTCGTCCATCATCTCTTCAAGCCTTATTTCCTTATCACTCATAATTAACCTCTTCTACTCCATCCACTCTTGCGTCAATACGACCATTTCTCGCATGGATTACAAGCTTATCACCAACCTTAACCCTGGTGACATCATTCACGCATCTGCCATCACTAGTCTCAGTAAATGTATATCCCTGTGATAGCTTCTCAAGTGGTGATACGCCATTCAGGTTGCCCGCAAGTACCTGCAGCCTGTGTGTGGCTCTCTCTATTCTCTGGTGCATGCTATTAGATAATCTGTCGCCTGCCTGAATCAGGAAAAAGCGCATCTCACTTAGTCTGTTCTCCGGACTAAGCTTAGCTATACGTGCCGCCTGGTTATCTACCCTGTGCTTCCACATCTCTAACTTGTGGTGCATATTAAGCTTAAGAGAATTCTGTAAGCTGTCTAATGCGTTCTCAAGTCCTCTTGCATCTGTCGTTGCCATTGCAGCTGCTGCCGACGGGGTCTCTGCCCTGGCATCTGCCACATAATCAGCTATTGTCACATCTGTCTCATGTCCAACTGCCGATATAATCGGCACACTGCAGTCGAATATAGCCTGAGCCACTATCTCTTCGTTGAAGGCCCACAGGTCTTCAATGGAACCGCCTCCACGTCCAACGATAATGGTATCTACTCCATATCTCTCCAGTGCCTGAATACCCTTAACAATACTTGGAGCAGCGTATGCTCCCTGTACTATTGCAGGATAGAGGATAATCTGAATATATGGGTCTCTGCCCTTAGCAACACTGATTATATCTCTTACCGCAGCCCCTGTAGGCGCTGTAACAACGCCAATAGTACGTGCATTAGTTGGTATTGGCTGCTTGTATTCTGGAGCGAATAGTCCCCGCTCCTCCAGGTCCATTTTAAGCTTAGCGAATCTCTCATACAGTTCGCCCAGGCCATCCTGAGTGATTCTGGATGCATAGAGCTGGTACTTGCCATCTCTCTCATAGGTATCAACTCTTCCTGATACTATGACCTGCATTCCTTCCTGTAGAGAAAAAGATAAGCCTCTGCGGTTGCCTGCGAACATTACACAGGCAATCACACTCTGCTTATCTTTAAGCGTGAAATAAATATGTCCAGAGGAATGGTACTTACAGTTACTCACCTCACCCTTAACGGATACAGCTGATAATAAGTAATCCTGTGTGAACATATTCTTAATATATGAATTGACCTGTGCAACAGTATATATACTATCTGCCATGTCATGTCCTCTGGAGAATCTTATATGAACTTATCCAACACACTGTTAACGAAGCTGTAGGACTCATCCTGTCCGAACTTCTTAGCCAGTTCAACAGCCTCATTAATAGCTACTGTATTAGGAATATCATCGTCATATACTATCTCGTATACACCAAGTCTGATGATTGTCAGATCAACCTTGCTCATTCGATCTGTGCTCCATCCCTTAGTCTTATCATTAATGGCTGCATCAATGTCTGCAACCTTTTCAACAATCTTCTCGTACTTATCCTGAACGTACTTACTGTCCTCTTCTGAGAATTCCTCATCAGAAGTTGTGAAGAATAAGTCCTTCTGCTCATCCATCTCTTCACTGTCAATGAATTCGATTCTGAATAAGAGCTTGAATATCTGCTCACGTAATGTTCTTCGTGTCATCTTACTTACCCTTCTGCATGTCTACGCCAGCGATACGAATGTTAACATCTGTAACTTCAAGACCTGTCATATTCTCAATCGTAGTCTTAACCTTCTCCTGAACCTTACTGCATGTTGAAGGAATATTGTGTCCATAGTCCATTGTAAGAGCCATCTGAATCTTAACCTGACCGTCCTCGATATCAACCTTAACACCCTTAGTAAGTGATCTATATCCAACCTTACTCATAAGCTCATTAGTGATATTACCAGCCATAGCTGATACGCCATCAACCTCTGTAGCTGCAAGACCAGCGATAATAGCTACAACATCGTCCGCTATTGATACTGATCCGAGTACTTCATCTTCCTGTAATGTATATGTGTTATTGTCCATAATTCCTCCAATTAAAAGGCAAAATTAGTGCAACTAATTATACCATATTATCATTGCAAAGCAAACACAAGCTTCCTCATGGAATCGTCATTCTGATACCTAATCTGACCAGTTTTCACATACTCAAATATGTGCTGATTATTGATTAATTCATTGTACATCTGCTCGTATACGTTCCAGTCAGAACACTTAAGAGCTACTGTTGCCCTGCCAAGAGATCTCTGGTAGTCAAATATAGCTGATAACTGATTAGGATCATAGCTTGTAATATAGAGTCCTTCTTTAACGTAATAGTTATCATTAACAGAGTTAGCAGTCGGCAACTGAACCTCATTGTCTGAGAAGTGTGTCGTATTGATCTCAGATGATGGCACAAGCAGATAATCATAGTTAACGTCAGGAATGAAGTCGCTCTGACTTGCATCCATTGCCTGATATGATGAATCACCCCAGGTTACGTCAGTGTAGTACCACTCGCCATCAGCCTTAATTGCATTCCATGCATGTCTCTCGCCTGTATCAACTGTACCGGTAACAAGAGTACATGGTATTCCCAGCTTATTAAGCAGCATCTGCATTGTCTTGGCATAACCCTGACATACAGACCGTCCATTTATAAGCACGGATATAACATTCTGATTATCTGACGAATTAAGATCGTATTCTGTATTCAGTACTATCACATCATAGATGAACTTAATCTTGTCATAGTCTGAAGCATTGGCATCCACATGGGATAATATCTCATTGCACTGGCTCTCCAGCACCGGCGCTATCTGATCCACCTGGTCCTTGGAATAGCAGATACTTGGTGTGAAGCACAATCTCTTAAGAACACCAGCCTGTGTATACTTAACCACACGATATCCATTGACATAGAATATCTCTGGATGATCCATCATCACACAGTTAAAAATGGTGTCGATTGCATCTAAGTCAAGGGTAGGTACTGGCACCTTGTCCTTGAAGTTAACCGTTGCATCATAGAGTATGTCATAGAGCTCCTTACCATCATCAGTAAGCTGATCATAGGCATAGAGGAACTGTCCGGCACCTTCATGAGTTACCTCATCAGTTGGAGTCTCCTCAAGTTCTGATTCAACCTCCTCATTCCATTCGGTCTCCTCCTGCTCAACAACATTCTCAGTGTAAGCCTTGGATTCCTCTGCTTTTTCGTCCTCATCCCTATTAATCTTCTGAGGGCGCAGAGGTTCTGGAGAAGGGGTGGCAACAGGAATAATATCCGGTGTCACAATCTCACTGCCACCCAAAAGCTCCTTATCGAGGCCTGTATATTTGGCATAGCCAATTATACCGCCAAGTATCGCTAATGAAATTAATAATGTTCCTAGTAATTTCTTCAAGTATAATCTCTCTTATTCTGTACCAAATTCTGACAGTTCAAGTCCTGGATTACGATCCAAGGTCATTCCAACGCTCCATGAATTAACAAATAATAATAATGGATTGTCCTTAAGGTCCTTAATCTTCTTCATATCTGAAGTACCAGTAAGCTTATTAAGATCAATCTCTTTATTCTTAATCCATCTGATATGCTCATATGGTAATGGCTCTAGTCTGATCTCAACGTTATACTCATTCTCAAGTCTGTATTTAAGTACGTCGAACTGAAGCACACCTACAACGCCTACGATAATCTCCTCAAGGCCTGTATTGTACTCCTGGAATATCTGAATTGCACCCTCCTGGGCAATCTGTGTAATACCCTTAACGAACTGCTTACGCTTCATCGTATCCATCTGACGCACTCTTGCGAAATGCTCAGGTGCGAATGTAGGGATACCTTCGTAGAGAATATTATCCTTAGGCATACAGATTGTATCACCAATGGAGAAGATACCTGGATCAAATACACCAATAATATCTCCCGCATAGGCCTCATCAAGAATCTTACGTGAATCAGCCATAATCTGCTGTGGCTGACTAAGTCTCATCACCTTGTTGCCCTGTACATGCTTAACTTCAACACTTGCATCGAACTTACCAGAGCAGATTCTCATGAAGGCAATTCTGTCCCTGTGAGCCTTATTCATATTGGCCTGAATCTTGAATACAAATGCAGAGAACTCATTCTCTGTTGGCTCTATAAGCTCTCCCTTAGACCTTCTAGGAAGTGGTGTTGTAGTCATCTCAAGGAAGTACTTAAGGAATATCTCAACACCGAAGTTAGTAAGGGCTGAACCGAAGAATACTGGTGTAAGCTTACCTGCCTGCACAGCTTCAAGGTCGAACTCTGCACTGGCGCCATCAAGAAGCTCAATCTCATCCATAAGTGTAGAATACTGGTCCTCACTTATCTTCTCCTTGATTGCAGCTTCATCAGACATAGGAATTACAGAAGTCTCACCTTCCTTAGTTCCCTTCTCTGTGTCAGAGTATGTTACAACCTGGTCCTTCTGACGGTCATATACACCCTTGAACTTCTTACCACAACCTATTGGCCAGTTAACTGGGCAGGTTGCAATACCAAGTTCACGCTCAATCTCATCTAATAATTCGAAGGTATCATTGGCATCTCTATCAAGCTTGTTGATAAATGTAAAGATTGGAATTCCTCTCATACCACAGACCTTGAAGAGCTTCCTTGTCTGTGCCTCAACACCCTTAGATGCATCGATTACCATTACTGCAGAATCTGCAGCCATAAGTGTACGATATGTATCCTCAGAGAAGTCCTGATGTCCAGGAGTATCCAGGATATTAATGCACATATTATCGTATTCAAACTGAAGAACTGAAGAAGTAACAGAGATACCTCTCTCCTTCTCGATCTCCATCCAGTCAGATACGGCATGTCGTGCAGTAGCCTTACCTTTTACACTACCTGCCAGATTAATAGCTCCACCATATAATAAGAACTTCTCTGTAAGAGTTGTCTTACCAGCATCTGGATGGGAGATAATGGCGAATGTTCGTCTTTTATTAATCTCTTCTGTATATTTACTCATAATCCCTCTAAACATAAATGAGCCCGGAATAATCCGGGCTCTTAATTTCAAAAATTACTGCTGAGCAACATCCTTCATAGAGAAGCTGATTCTGCCCATCTTGTCCTTGCCCAGGCATACAACAGTTACTGTATCGCCAAGTGTAAGAACATCCTCAACATGGTTGATTCTCTCCTTACAGATCTTAGAGATATGAACCATTCCTTCCTTACCAGGTGCGAACTCAACGAATGCGCCGAACTCCTTGATGCTTACAACCTTACCTGTGAAGATCTGGCCCTGCTCGAAGTCTGTAACGATTGTAGAGATCATCTTCATAGCCTCGTCCATCTTAGCCTTGTCGATACCACAGATTGATACGCGACCTTCCTCTGAGATGTCGATCTTAACATCTGTACGAGCTACGATCTCATTGATAACCTTACCCTGCTTACCAATAACATCACCAATCTTATCTGGATCAATGTCCATAGAGATAATCTTAGGAGCGTACTCGTTAACTGTAGGTCTTGGCTCAGAGATAGCTGTCTTCATACATGAATCCATGATGAAGAGTCTTGCATCACGACATCTGCTGATAGCGCCCTCAACGATTGCTCTTGTAAGACCGTGGATCTTAATATCCATCTGGATAGCTGTAATACCCTCTGTTGTACCAGTTACCTTGAAGTCCATATCACCGAAGAAGTCCTCAAGACCCTGGATATCTGTAAGAAGTACGAAGTCTTCATCTGTATCACCAGTTACAAGACCACATGAGATACCAGCAACCATAGCCTTAATTGGAACACCAGCTGCCATAAGTGACATACATGATGCACAAGTTGAAGCCATTGAAGTAGAACCGTTAGACTCGAATGTCTCGGATACGGCACGGATTGCATATGGGAACTCTTCCTCTGAAGGAAGTACTGGAAGAAGTGCTCTCTCAGCTAATGCTCCATGTCCAATCTCTCTACGTCCTGGACCACGGCTAACCTTTGTCTCACCTACAGAGTATGCAGGGAAGTTATAGTGGTGCATATATCTCTTGCTTGTTACGTTAGCATCAAGTCCATCAACCTTCTGAGCCTCTGAAAGTGGTGCAAGTGTAACAACGTCACAAATCTGTGTCTGTCCACGAGTGAACATTGCTGAACCGTGAACTCTAGGAATAAGATCAACCTCAGCTGCAAGTGGTCTGATCTGTGTAATCTCACGACCATCTGGACGCTTGTGATCCTTAAGGATCATCTTTCTGATTGTCTTCTTCTCATACTGGTAGATAGCCTCACCAAGGATTGCAAGCCACTCTTCGTTGTCAGCGAACTTCTCAGCGCACTTCTCTGTGATAGCCTTGATGTTACCCTCACGTGTCTGCTTGTCATCTGTGAATACAGCTACTTCCATCTCTGCTGGAGGACATACCTCTCTGATTGCAGCAAATAACTCTTCTGGAATAGCGCAGCTCTCATAAGCATGCTTTGGCTTACCAACCTCAGCAACGATCTTGTTAATAAACTCAACGATTGTCTTATTAACCTCATCTGCCTTGTAGATAGCCTCTAAGATCTTAGCCTCTGGTACGATATTAGCACCAGCCTCGATCATGATAACCTTAGTTGCTGTAGAAGCAACTGTCATCTGAAGGTCGCCATCATGCCACTGAGCCTGTGATGGGTTAATTACGACCTCACCATCAACAATACCTACCTGTGTCATAGCAACAGGGCCATCAAATGGGATATCTGAAATGCAAGTAGCAATTGCTGTACCAAGCATAGCTACAAGCTCTGGTCTACACTCTGGATCAACTGACATAACCATATTGTTAAGAGTTACATCATTTCTGTAATCCTTAGGGAAAAGTGGTCTCATTGGACGGTCAATAACACGGCTTGTAAGAACAGCGTTCTCGCTTGCCTTACCCTCACGCTTATTGAATCCACCTGGGATCTTACCTACTGAATAGAACTTCTCTTCGTACTCAACTGAGCATGGGAAGAAATCAATTCCATCTCTTGGCTTGTCTGATGCTGTAGCTGTAGATAATACTGTTGTATCACCATAATGCATAAATGCGCATCCGTTAGCTTGCTTACCAACTCTGCCGATGTCAACACTAAGTGTTCTGCCGGCAAGTTCCATTGTAAATGTCTTATACATTTTACATTCTCCTTCCGCCATTTGGCTAAATAATCTCTTAGGCAGAAGATCCGAAACTACTGATGAAAGCACTGTAATCCAGTGCACTCATCAGTGGTCTCGGTATAAATCTTCCGCCCATCAATAAAGTTACCCCTTCAAAAAAGTAACAAAAGGGGACAGATCAAAAATCCGCCCCCTGATTGCCATATTATCTTCTGATACCAAGCTTCTCGATAAGTGCTCTGTATCCATCGAGGTCTGTCTTCTTAAGGTAGTCAAGAAGTCCTCTTCTCTGACCGATCATCTTGTACATACCACGTCTTGAGTGATGATCCTTAGGATTGCTCTTAAGGTGCTCTGTAAGCTCTGCAATACGAGCTGAAAGAACTGCGATCTGTACCTCAGGTGAACCTGTGTCGCCTGGCTTACGGCCATACTCGTTAATAATAGCTGTCTTCTTCTCTTTTGAAATCATTGTTTCTCTCCTTTTGATAATTAAACATTCGCTATACACTAAGATTTGGCCGGAGAAGCCTAAATCTGAGCATAAGCATACACATACTGTTGAATAATAACACATCTATATGTAAATATCAACTCTTTATTTAATCATTAATTACTCTTCTTACAGTAGTAACCGTTCTATAGGTTGCAGCTGATACCCTGATACCTGTTCTAGGGTTGGAAGCATGCACAACCTGTCCTCCACCTATATAAATGGCGACGTGATTGATTCTTCCACCTCCACTGTAGAATACCAGGTCTCCCGGCTTGGCTTCTCCAAGGCTGACCTTAGTACCAAGCTTGGCCTGAGCCTGTGATGAGTGAGGTAGTGATATTCCGTAATTCTTAAATACACTCATTACGAATCCAGAACAGTCAGCGCCCTTAGTTAAGCTTGTGCCACCCCATACATATGGGTTACCAATGAACTTCTTAGCGAACTGACACAAGTCTACTCTAAGATCAGATACGCCCATGCCATACATAAGCTCGCTCATGGTCATGGCTTCTGGAAGTTCTTCCTTAATGACAGCATATTCAGCCGAGATATAGCCCTCCTGATCATCGACTAAGACCTTAATCCATCCGTCCTTCTCGTCTTCCACAACGTCAAGTCTCTCGCCCTCTGCCATGGTCGTCAGTATCTCGCTGTCAGTATTAGGCTCTTCTCGCACTCTAAGTCCACCAGAAGTAGATTCTGCCTCCTTGGTAATAATCTTGGAAGCACGAAGTCTTGCCATCTCACCAATTAAGAGATAATCAGAATGGCAGTAGCCTTCTACTTCTCCAGACTTGATGTGTACCCATTCACCCTCGAAGCCCAGTATCTCACAGGCTGCATTCCTGCTCATCTTACCAACAAGCTTACCGCCTTCGCTGGGTTCTTCTCGGACATTTAAGTGGTTATCAACATTGGCAATACCCAGATTCTGATATCCGTAGGCTTCCACGCCCTTAATGGCAAGAATATATTCATCCTTACTAAGGTCGGTATCAAAATAAGCTCCAGCTCCAATCTGTTCAGTAAAATGATGAACAGATTCCATTATAGCCGGTTCTTCCATTGCCTTAGCCTGCTCTAATTCCAAAGCGAGAGCTTCGGCTTCTGCCTTAGCTCTCGTCTCCTCTTCAATCTTCAATTGTTCCTCATGTTTAACATTCACAAGGAAGCTTATAACAATTGCGATTATTAGAAGCCCCATAAGGGACAATCCCATAATCACGTTCTTTTTTCCTAAATTCAATATAAATCCTCTGATTAGTTCTGCTCTTCTTCACTCTCTTTGATAGCGAAAGCGATGTTAACAGCATGGTCAGAAATTCTCTCAAGACCAGATACAACGTCTGAGAATACCATTCCGGCGTCCGGTGTACACTCATTCTTAGTCAGTCTGTCGATATGAGCCTGCTGAAGCTTACGCTCCATATTATCAATCTCATCCTCCAGAACCTGAATAGCTGTCATATGCTCGTACTTGCCCTCAGCGAACATCTCAACAGAGTAACGAATAATGTTATTAACCTTATCCATCATCTTGCCCATCTCTCTCTGAGCATCCTTACTGAATGCGAAGCCCTTCTCCTTACGAACAAGTGCATTATCAACAATGTTCTCCGCATGGTCGCCGATTCTCTCAATATCGTTAACTACATGGAAGAGAGCACCAATACTTCTTAAGTCTTCGATAGGAAGGTTAGTCTGGTTAATCTTAACCAGGTAGTTGGTTATTGAGTGGCTTAGGAAGTTGATATTCTTCTCAACCTCGTATACCTCATCAATATCCTCCTGATCCAGTGTAATAAGAGCATTCATAGCTCTGTTCAGGTTCTCGCTGGCAAGCTCTGCCATACGCTCCAACTCTTTGATAACACCAACAACAGCTGTCGCCGGATTGAAGAGTACCTTATCACCAATATACTTAAGTGTGTAGCTCTCTCTGTATCCAACCTTAACATCATCGCCTGGAACGAAGACATATGTAAGCTTAACAATAAGATTAGAGAATGGGAACAATACAATAACCTGGAATACCTTGATAATTGTATGTGCATTCGCAACAAATCGTCCATTATCCGCTGAGAAGCTCTGAAGCCAGCTGATAATCTGTGGCTCAGCGAGCTGAAGTATAATGAACAGAATAATTGTACCAATGATATTGAAGAGCAGGTGAATAAGAGCTGCTCTCTTAGCATCCTTCTTACCAGAAAGAGAGGTAATCATAGCTGATGCACAAGCACCAATATTGCATCCAAGAATAATATAGAGAACGATACTCAGTTCCAGGAGTCCCTGGTTAGCCATAAGAAGGATAATACTTACAGTAACTGAAGATGACTGAATAACCGCTGTAACTGCTGTACCCAGAAGTACTGCCAGGAATGGATTATCAAGGCCTGCAAGAGCGTTAACAACCTCCTCAGACTCCTTCAGCGTACCCATAGCGCTGCTCATTGTAGATAAGCCAACGAAGAGAATACCGAATCCAAGAACGATATCACCAATCTTCTTGACCGTCTCGTTCTTAACGAACATTACCATGATTACACCAATAAGTACGAATAATGGTGCAATCTTGGAAAGGTTAAATGATACCAGCTGTGAAGTAACTGTTGTACCGATATTGGCACCGAATATTACTCCTGCTGCCTGGTAGAGGTTCATAAGTCCCGAGTTAACAAAGCTGACAACCATTACAGTACAGGCACTTGATGACTGGATAATACCTGTGAAGATAATACCAACAATCATACCCATGAACTTATTCTTGGTGAACATCTCAAGGATGCTTCTTAACTTAGCACCTGCTGCCTTCTCGATACCGTCACTCATAAGTGTCATACCGAACAGGAACAGTCCTAATCCTCCCGATAGTCCAAGCAATACTGATGAATTCATCCGTTAGTCCTTCCTAGCATCCTGGATGCCTCTTCATTATGACCAAGTTCATAAGCCTTCCTGATTCTGGAAGAGCTTACCACTTCTCCGTCAACCCTAACCTTTTCTATAATATCACATTCGAAGCCATATTGGATAGCCAACTTCTCTATTAGTTCTTTGTTGCCTCTGCCACCTGCTCCAAAGGACAGATCATCTCCAGCCGCAATATATTTCATATTCAGTCTGTCCATCAGATAATCTGCCACGAAATCTTCAGGCTCTGTAGCCGCTGTTTCAAAGGTTAATGGGAATTCAATTATTATATCCACGCCCAGTTCATCCAGATAAGTCTCCTTCTGGGTACGGTCACAGAGACAGTCTGTCTTCTTACCCGAGAATAATTCCTCCGGGGATGGATCAAAGGTAAATACACACGCAAGCATTCCTCTCTGCTTCTGAGCAGTAATATGCTCCAGCAGCTTCTTATGCCCAATATGTACACCATCAAATTTTCCTATGCAGACCGCCGTTGGTCTGTCTATATGGAAATCCAAAGTATTCCTAATTACTATCATTACTATTCACACGGGAACATCTTATCCACCTTGTATCTCTTACCACTCTTCTCGTACAAGGCGAAGAATTCTCCCTCATCGTTATATACTCTAAGCTTATTTCTGTTGCCGTCTTCTGTTATGTGGGCCAGCAGGGCCTCCTTCTCTAACATGTTACCGTTAAGTGCCAGGCGGAGCAGCTCTCCACTTAATCTTACAGCTCCATATTCTGCAAAAATTGAATCAACTGGGATAATGGCCTCTTCCAGTCTGCCCTGGTCTCTCATTGTCTGTAGCTCGCTAAGAGTAAGCGCTGTACTAAGGTCATGCTGTCCTGATGCTGTCCTCTCTAAGCTTGTCATAACAGCGCCACAGCCCAGCTTCTCACCAATGTCATTACACAGGGTTCTAATATAAGTTCCCTTGGAACATCTGACCCTCATTGATACATTAGGAAGGTCAATATTAATATCACTTATACTAATGATTGTGACCGGTCTGCTCTTACGCTCAACGGTCTTGCCCTCTCTTGCCAGCTCATAGAGTCTCTTACCATCAACCTTAAGGGCCGAATACATGGGAGGGACCTGCATAATATCTCCAAGGAAAGAATTAATTGCTCCAAGCACTTCCTCTTCAGTGCACATCACCTCTACTTCTGTAAGTACAGTGCCTGAGATATCCTGAGTGTCGGTTGTTTTTCCAAGAAGAAAGCCTGCGACATATTCCTTCTCCTTATCGGTTAATATGTCCACAAGCTTTGTTGCATTACCAAGTACCACCGGCAGCACACCTGTAGCATCAGGGTCTAATGTTCCTGTATGACCAATCTTCCTCTGACCTGTGATACCACGCATTTTGGCAACTACATCAAAAGATGTATATCCAGCTTCCTTGTATATATTAATTATTCCATTAATATTTCTTTTTTGTTTCATTTACACATCCAGTTCAAGTGCAAGTCTGTCTGACAGATTATTGACTACGTCATGGAAACTTCCGTTCAGTGTGCATCCTGACGCCTTGGCATGACCGCCGCCTCCGAAGTAGGCTGCCACCTTGGACAGGTCAATATCTGTATTGGCGCGAAGGCTTACTTTCCATTTCTGGCTCTCAATCTCATGCATGAATATAGCCACTTCTACTCCCTTGGTATAACGGAGCTGATTAACTATTCCATCAAGGTCCTTACTTGTAGCGCCATAGAACTTAAGTGTCCTCATATCAATTCCGGCCACAATGAACTTACCGTCATTAAAGACGATACTCTCTGTAAGTGCACGTCCCATTAACTGGTTCTGCATATAAGTCTTCTGATAGAATGTTCCATCAATAATAGATGTGAAGTCGAAGCCATATTCCACAAGATCAGCAACCGCCCTAAGAGTCTTAGGAGCCGCATTACTGTACTGCATAATACCTGTATCGTGAATAATTCCGATATACAGTGCCTTAGCTATCTCGACATCCATATACTCCTTGTCCAGAAGCTCGAATACCAGCTCGGAAGCCGAACTTGCATGAGGGAATATATAATTAACATCTGATATCTCCTTACTGGTAAGGTGATGATCAATGTTAATTGTCTTCTTAGCCTTCTCATATCCTGGATATGAATCGCCGCATCTCTCCGGATCACAGTCTATGACCATAAATACGTCATAGGCCTGTCTCCTTGGATATCTTCTGATCTCGTCAAAGCCCTTAATGCAGGCGAACTCTTCCCTGGCTTCCTCAAGGATGACATCAATCACAGTATCCTCTGGCATTGCATTCTTAAGATACAGATACATACCGAGGCATGAGCCTACACAGTCACCATCTGGTCTGATATGACCAGTGATACCAATGCTCTTAGCCCCAGTTACTTCTTCCAATATCTTTTTCATTTTTTCTTCTCTTAATCTTCTACATGTCTTGCTGCATCAGCACTGATTACCTCATCAATCTTATGAGACATATCAACGCCATAAGCAATAGACTGATCAATATGGAAGTGAATATCAGGTGTATGACGCATATTAAGCTTCTTAGCCAGGCAGTTGCGGATATATCCGCTTGCACTGTTAAGTCCCTTGAGAGCATCTGCTGCCGCAGCATCATCACCAAGCACACTAATATATGCCTCACAGTTCTTAAGGTCAGGAGCTACATTAACTGCAACTACTGATGTGAACTCAGGCACTCTTGGATCCTTGATCTCACCTCTTATTATCTCGGCGAGGGCACGAAGCACCTCGCCATTAATTACTGAATTTTTAACACTGTTTTT
>DCIU01000074.1:0-920 GCA_002317245.1 Lachnospiraceae bacterium UBA1718 | reverse complement strand
TATCCGTCGAATACAAGACCACACTCGTAACCAGCCTTAACTTCCTTAACATCATCCTTGAATCTCTTAAGGGATGCTAACTCGCCTTCGTATACCTGCTCGTCTCCACGAGTAATACGTACTTTACAGCCTCTCTGGAATATACCATCTGTAACATATGATCCAGCAATGTTACCAATTGCAGATGCCTTGAAGATCTGACGAACTTCTGCGTGGCCAATAACCTTCTCCTCGAATACTGGATCAAGCATACCCTTCATAGCAGCCTCAACATCATCAATTGCCTGGTAGATTACTCTGTAGAGACGTACATCTACGCCTTCTCTCTCTGCTGTATCCTTAGCTGTAGCGTCAATCTTAACGTTAAATCCGATGATGATTGCGTTAGATGCAGCTGCAAGAGATACATCAGACTCATTAATGGCACCAACACCACCATGGATACACTTAACAACAACTTCCTCATTAGAAAGCTTAGTAAGTGACTGCTTAACGGCCTCAACAGAACCCTGAACATCAGCCTTAACGATGATATCAAGTTCCTTAAGGTTACCCTCCTGAATCTGAGCAAATACATCATCAAGACTCATCTTAGACTTAGTCTCTTCAAGCTTCTTAGCCTTGTTCTGAGCAATGAATGTCTCAGCGAACTGCTTAGCAGTCTTATCTGAATCATGAGCGATAATAACCTCTCCAGCGTTAGGAACATCATTAAGACCCAAGATCTCAACTGGTATAGAAGGACCTGCTTCCTTAACAC
Source organism: Lachnospiraceae bacterium UBA1718 (assembly GCA_002317245.1). GTDB lineage: Bacteria > Bacillota > Clostridia > Lachnospirales > Lachnospiraceae > Colinaster. The sequence goes on along the minus strand of DCIU01000074.1, from coordinate 160 downwards.
GTCTTCCCTTATCATCGATCATCGCACGTACCTTACCTGAGCTTGCGCCAGCAGATACGAAATCACCAACCTTAAGTGTTCCCTTCTGTACAAGTACAGTTGCAACTGGACCACGTCCCTTATCAAGCTCAGCCTCGATTACAAGACCTCTTGCCTTTCT
>DCIU01000120.1:8639-9257 GCA_002317245.1 Lachnospiraceae bacterium UBA1718 | reverse complement strand
CCCTCGAATAGCAATTAAGTAGGTTTTATAAGTTTAATCAACTAATTAGGGAACCTACTATTTGTATATACGCTGGTAATTGGTAGGTCTTTAATCAAATCAATATCTTCCATATGCCTACTAATCCCCTCAAGATTGCCATTTAGTAGGTTTGAAAGCCTGTATTAGCAGGTGGCGAACAAGACAAAGGCCGTATGAAATCTGCGCCCAAATGGGCGCAGCTATTCATTGCTGCTTGATGTAAAAAAATCTGCCCATACCAGGGTGTCAAGGATGCGAAGCACCAAAGGCTTGTCCTTGATATTCTGGTATGGGCAGATATAATAAGCAGGGCAGAAATGAATACTGTCTTACTCTCTTTTACTTTGTCTGGCCATCTTCTGTAAGTTCGCCATCGATAATATGCACAATTCTCTTGGCGGATTTGGCAACATTTAGATCATGGGTAATCATTACTATTGTATGGCCCATATCATTAAGCTTCTGGAAAAGCTTGAGAACGTCCTTACCAGAATTAGAGTCCAGGGCACCCGTAGGCTCATCAGCAAGAAGAATAGCTGGCTCTCCAACAAGGGCTCTGGCAATGGATGCTCTTTGCTTCTGACCGCCGGAAAGCTC
>DCIU01000120.1:8006-8490 GCA_002317245.1 Lachnospiraceae bacterium UBA1718 | reverse complement strand
AGCTGATAATTCTGAAAGATAAATCCAATCTCCTTATTTCTGATAAGATTAAGCTCATCTTCCTCCATCTCATGAACTGCATTACCATCAAGGTAGTAGTTGCCACTGTCGCATACATCCATACAGCCTATAATATTCATAAGGGTTGTCTTACCAGAACCGGAAGGTCCAAGAATAGCTACGTATTCGCCCTCCTCAACTACGAAGTTTACATTCTTAAGAACAGGAACCTTCTCGTCCCCAAGCATGTAACCTTTATTTATATTTTCCATACGGATCATTACTTTGCCCATATCTAAAATATCTCCATAAGTCAATAATAATATCTAGTAATTCTTGAGAATTACTGCATATAGATTCGAAGGATATTCTCAGTTCCTTCTTCAAAAATGATCGCGATTGTATCGCCTGCTGCCAGTCTTGAGAATGTAGTAACATTACCAAGCTTGGTATATACATCAGTTCCTACAGGAATCTGAAGGCT
>DCIU01000120.1:4052-7783 GCA_002317245.1 Lachnospiraceae bacterium UBA1718 | reverse complement strand
GCATACTGGACTGTCTCGCCACGGCCTACTTCCACACTTACAGTCGTCTCTGTATTAGCCTTTTTCTTCTTTATTAATATTGAAGCTGTAATAATTCCTGCAATTATTACAAGAACCAGAACCACTATCAGAATGATGCGTCTTCTCTTTTTCTTCTTAAGGCGCTTCTTCTCCTCTTTTCTGGCTAACTGATCTGCCAGCTTCTGACGGTCTGCCTCAAGAAGGCTCTCATCAACCAGTGATTCTCTCACCTGCTTGGCACCTACAACTTCTGTCTCAGTAATCTCTGTTATATCTTTTTCCACGTAAATTACTTCCTCCAATTTACTCAGCATTCAGGGCTTCAACAGGAATTAATCTTGAAGCCTTGTATGCAGGATAGAATCCGAACACAGATCCTGTAAAAATTCCAAATAACAATGCTATAATGGCCCCTGCCACAGACAAGGATACTCTTACATTGAACTGTTCAATAATAGGGGTAATGGCTAATGCCACAACTACTCCCATAACAGCACCCACAAGGGATATTCCGCTGGCTTCAAAAAGGAACTCCATAAGGATATCCTTCCTGCTGCATCCGATAGCCTTAAGGATACCAATCTCGTTGGTTCTCTCCTTAACTGATACGAAGAGTACGTTCATGATACCAATACCACCAACTGCGAATACAATGGCAGCCATTGCATAGAGCAGAAGGGTAAGGGTCTCGTTAGACTTGGAAGCTGCTTCCATCTTGCTGCCTGCATCTGACATTGTGAATTCAGCATTAGGATATGAATCAGCAAGCACACTGGTAATGTTGGTCATTACTGCACTAACATTATCAACATCCTCTGCTACAACAGTAATTGTTGGGCTGATTCTGCTACCGGTTAAGTACTTACTTCCCGTCTTATAAGGGATAAAAATTGATGAGTCTGGGCTGATACCACTTGCTACAGTACCCATCTGTGAGATGACACCACTTACTACATATGGTCTGTCATCTATATATACAGTTCCATCATAGGCATCATATAAGCTGCCAAATATCTCTCTTGCAACGTCATAGCCTAAGACACATACCTTCTCCTTAAGTTCATCGTTCTCATCAGTAATAAAATCACCAATGGCAAGCTCTAAGTTACTCATCTCGGCGTAATTGCTCTTAACTCCTGCTATTGTCTTAGATACCGATTCATCCAGATCACCACCATCGACTGTAGATGTAGTGCTATATGAGATGGTAGCGTCAGATATACCAGGAACAAATACCTTAATATCTTCTACATCCGAATCCGACAGAACAATGTTCTCCTGATTCATACGGTCGCTGTCAGAACCTCCACCGAAGCCCGGGAATCCACCACCGAAGGAAGGCATTCCACCTCCTCCGAAGCTTGGCATTCCGCCACCGGATGATCTGCCACCACTGCTGCCGCCTCCAAAGGAAGGCATTCCACCACCATTTCCACCGCCAAAGCCGCCAAAGCCCTGGGAGCTGTTAGATTCATATGAAATATCTATAGCACCGGCACTTAAGTTCTTGAACTGCTCAGCAATCTCTTCCTTACCACCAGTACCAATTGCAATAACCAGCATGATTGTTGCCGATCCAACTATAATACCGACACTGGTTAGTAATACCTTGCTTTTATTCTGTATGAGGTTCAGCCATACCAGTCTGAATATCTCTGAAATCTTCATCAGTCACTTACCTTACTTTCAATAAGTACTACATCACCTTCTTCAAGGCCGCTCTTAATCTCTACGCTGTTACCATCTGAGAAGCCCGTCTCAACTTCACGTGTGACGATATTGCCTCTGCCATCCTTCATCTTAACCACTGACTTGCCATTCTCACGAATAATAGCACGGTTGGATACATGTAATACCTCCTCTGTCTCCTTAGAGATGAATGTTACTTCCGCATTCATTCCCGCATAGAGAGCCTTAGTATTACCAGACAGAGTAACTGTTATCTCATAGTAAGTTGTGGCCGAAGAGCTGTCATAAGAGGCATCTCCAACTTCTGTTACCTCAGCAGTATAGTACTCATCAGGCAGAGCAGGAACATACACGTTGGCCTTGCAGCCTTCTTGGGCAAACTCAATGTCAGCCTCTTCTACACTAACTGTAATAGTAACTTCATTGTAATCATTAACAGTAATAAGCTCTGTTCCTGTTCCTATATAATCACCGGTGCTTATGAGCACATCAGTTATTACACCATCGTATCCAGCCACGACAGTCTGACCGTCAATAGTCTCATTGAACTCATCAAGCTTAGCCTTGGCTTCATTATAGTCATCCTCTGCAATCTTATTTGCAAGGTCTGTCTGACCCATGCTCACTTCATAGATGTCGTCAGCATTCTCGAAGTTTAGCATAGCCTTGTCATATGTAGCCTGGGCCTCAATTATTCCCTGCTTCTGATCATTAATTGCCGATGCCAGCAAGCTTTCATAACTTGCTACTATAGATTCCTTGGACTTAATAGACTCCTCGGTACTCTCAATACTGTCTACTATCTTATTGTATAGGCTCTCTGCCTCTTCTCTTGCATTCTCCGCTGTCGTCCAGCCATATACATTGTCGCGGACATTGATATTATTAACAGTGAATTCGGCATTCTCAAGAACCTTCTTGTACTCTGCAAGCTTACTTGTATATTCCTCAAGATCTGCTTTGAGTTCATCCAGTTCCTCCACAGCGTCATCGTACTTCTCCTGCGCAGATTCAACCGCTGTCTGCAAGGACCTGACTGTCTGGTCATATTCAATCTGTGCGTAAGATCCCTTGTTCTTATTAGAGTCAAGAGTCTGCCCGGCGCTTAAGTCTGCAAGAAGCGCCTCCGTAGTCTGCTGTCTGTAGGTCACTTCCGCACTAGTAACATCTTCCTCAAGCTTGCTTCTAATCTCGTTAACGCTTTCCTCAGAGAGCTTTAGTATTGGGCCCCCCACAGATAACTTCTGTCCAACGGATACATACACTGCCTCAACCTTAAGAGTTCTATCTCCTGAAGCAGTTGACGAAGAAGAGTTTGTACCTGAGAATAGCGACATACCAGAACCACTATTTCCGCTATTTCCGCCGGATGGCATTCCTCCTCCCGGCATTCCTCCTCCACTAGGCATTCCGCCGCCGGAACCCATACTGTTCATATTGGAAAAAGAGATCTCACTGGAACCCGTATAGGCACTGATGTCTATGTCCAGCGCCTGGGTGGTTGTACCAACTGCAATTGTTCCATCAATAGTTGTACCAACTGTCAGGTTGCCCTTAACCACCTCTGTCTCTCTATATACTGATTCTTCCTTATTAAGTGATTTAATTACCGCTGATAGAATTACAGTAAGCACGAGGATACCAGCCACTATGCAGGCTATTATTCTGTTCTTCTTCACCTTAAAGAAATTAAGTATTTCCGTCTTATTAATTTTCTTAATTATCTTCTTATTAATCTTCATATTAATCTTTTTGAAACAACAAACTATCTATTATCAGTTAATAGCTATCTATTAATTGCCACCTGGGAAACCGCCGCCTGGGAAGCCACCACTCGGCATACTTGGCATGCTGCCACCACCCGTGAAGCCACTTGGCATATCACCACCGCCTGGGAAATCACTTGGCATATCCGAATTACCATCCCCAGTGTTCTCGCTATTAACATCACTGTCAGAAGTCTTAGTCGCAGTATTTTTTAACTCAGATTCATCTGAAGAAACCTTGCTGGCAATGTAGAC
>DCIU01000120.1:2894-4020 GCA_002317245.1 Lachnospiraceae bacterium UBA1718 | reverse complement strand
TCTGAATGTTAGTTCCGTCTGTGAAGCCAACCTCAACGTCCTTAAGCTCGTACTTAACGCCGTTCTTCACGTAAACCTGGGACTGGCCGCTATCGCTATAGACGATGGCCTTGCGCGATACATAGTTGACCTCTTCCACAGAATCGGTTACGAAAGTAACGTCAGCAGTCATGCCACCGTAGAGCTTGCTTGTATCGCCCTCGATGTGAATTGTAACAGGGTAGCTGACGGTACTTCCGCTGGAGCTTGCTGTCGTCGAGATGGCCTGAATTGTACCCTTCCAGGTCTGGTCCTCATAGATGCCAAGCTCGATATCTACAGAATCGCCAATCGAAATAGAAGGCACGTCCTCCTCAAGTACGTCAATCGAGATTGTGTAAGAGTCTTCCTTAACATAGGAAAGCATGGTGCCTGTGGTCTGAAGCTTATCATTGGCCTCGAAGTTAACAGCTGTTACAAGGCCAGAGCCGTCTGCATAGATTATTCCATCAGTGCCAACAAAGTCCTCGAAATCGCTTAGAAGCGTATTAATCTCATCAAGAGATTGCTGTGCAGTCTTAACTGTGGACTCAAGGGAAGTCTTAGTATAGTCGAGGATGTCTTCGGCGGTCTCTCCTGTGGCAACCGACGAATCATAGGTCTGCTTAGCTTCCATCTGCTTGGTTGCGAGGGATTCCTTAGCCTCTGCAAGATCCTTCTGTAGCTTACTTACCTCTTCCATCTTCTCATTAATTGATTCGTAGCGAGAATCAATGGCGTCGCAAGCGCTCTCATAGGAGTTCTTAGCCGAGATGTATGAATCGTAGTTAGCTGTATATGCTGCTACATTATGAACATCGGTCTCGTCATAGAGACTCTTGGCTGACAGGTACTTGCTGTAGGCTTCATCCTTGGTTGTATATAAATCCTTGTCTCCAAGTTCTTCCTGGAGAAGGATAATCTCATTAGTTAAGAGCGAGATATTGGAATTATCAAGGTCAATCTGGGCCTGAAGAGATGCAAGTGTTGCGTTGTAGACGGACTTGGCGCTTCCTGCCTGAGCCATGCTGGAATTATAGGTTCCCTCAGCAGAGATGAGACTTATGTTGTAATCACTCTCAGCATCAGCCAGTTCAATCTTGGCCTC
>DCIU01000120.1:1421-2807 GCA_002317245.1 Lachnospiraceae bacterium UBA1718 | reverse complement strand
TTAATTCTCTGACCATTGGCAGCGTAGACTTCTTCTACGACAAGGTAATGAACGGTCTCTTCATCATCGTCGTCATCATCGTCATCGTCTTCTTCATCATCGTCGTCTTCCTCAAGATCAAGGTTGTATGTAATGTTGGAGTTCTCCAGACTCACACTACCGGACTCCTGTATACCCTTAACAAGGCTTCCGTGTTCAACCTTAGTCTCTTTATAGACATACTTGTTCTCATTCTTCTTAGGGCGAATGAACAGGGTATATATCATTGCTATTAGTATAAGAAGAAATGCTGCAAGGATAACGATGAATCGGGTTCTGAACTTCTTATTATTCTTTAACTTATCTAATAATTTACTGAACATCAGCTGGCACCTCCTCATTAGCTGAATTGGTTCCGAAAATCACAGTCGCAGTCATGTTTTCCGATAGGGTAGACACATCACCCTCAAGGGTAACATTAACTGTGTAGTATACAGATGAACGGCTTGATGAGTTAGTAACAGGGTTGATTGCTACTACTGTGCCCTTGTATGTGCTGCCGTTAATTGATACGGTTGCGCTCTCACCAACTGTAAGGGCTGCGATGTTGGCCTGGTCAACTGATACCTCAACTGACAGGGACTCTGCGTCTGTGTAGGCCATAACGAAGCTAGTTCCAGACAGGCTCTGATCTGCACGTGCCATTACTACCATTACGTCGCCGGCGCTTGATGTATAGAAGTAGCCGTCACCCAGCTTCTCCTCGAAGTAAGCAAGATTGTCTCTTGCGTCTTCGTACTTGTTCTCGTAATCAGCAAGTTCATCGTGGATACGCTCAATCTCTGTATTGTAGGTGTCCTCAGCAAGGTCGCAGGATGCTATTGTCTCATTTAATGTCTGCTCGGCTGTAAGCTTGGCTGTCTCATAGTCGACCTGGGCCTGGGTTAGTTCTGCCTGGAGCTCTGTAACTGCGGCTGTAGCCTTGGCCAGGTTAGAGGCAGCAAGCTGCATTAATTCCTCGTAGTTCTCCATAGCAGTCTTGTATTCATTGCTCTCCTCAGTAACCTCAGCGTCGAAAAGGTTGTAGGCTGTGAGCTTGTCAGAGTTGCTGCTTGTTCCGCCTGCCATGCCGGATGCGCCACTTGTGCTTCCGGTGCTGCTGGTGCCTGATGGCATAGACCCTGTGCTGCCAGTTCCAGATGAGCTCGAAGATACTGACTTAGCAGACTTGAAATCGCTTGAAGATGTAGATGTGGATGAACCACTTGATGATGAACCAGACATAGAGCCTGATGGCATGGAACCTGAGGCTCCTGATGGCATTGAGCTACTGCCTGAGGTTGTTGCAACATTAACATAGCTATATGACTGGTTAATATTGAGGGCGCGCATTGTTGCTTGGTCCAT
>DCIU01000120.1:0-1238 GCA_002317245.1 Lachnospiraceae bacterium UBA1718 | reverse complement strand
CCTGTCATACCATTAGCCCCAGCCTGATTAGCCTTAGTCATTGCTTCGATGCCCCAGTCCTCATAGAGCTGATTAAGATATTCGAAGTTCTCTGTGAGCTGCTTCTTCTTAGCATCAATATCGAAGTATGTATAGTAATAATCAGTTGTAACAGCAGCTGTATACTCTGTTACAAGGTCATTAAGCTTGCCAAGCTCTGTCTGCAGGCTGTCGATAGTATTCTTATAGTCTCTGATAGAGTCTTCGTATTCCTGACTTGCATATTCTCTCTTGGCTTCGTTCTTATCATATGTAGCCTTGGCATCAATCTCATCCTCAGCCGCTGTAATCTTCTGGGCGCGATACTTGTACTCTGCAGACTCTGCCTCTCTCTCCAGTTCTTTTCTGGCCTTTTCCAGGCTTTCATCTGTTATCTTAAGTACCTTGGTTCCTGCCTCAACGGTCTCACCCTGATGAATATATACTTCCTCTACTTCAAGGCTTGTCTCAAGGAAATCAAGGTCAAGTTCCTCTGTGACCATACCTGTTGTAGTAGTACCTGTTGCAGTAACAACGCCGTCAAGATTAAAGCCATTCATACCATTAGGCATCTGGCCACTCTTCTTAAGATTCTTAACAAACAGAACAGTTGCCACAGCTGCTGCCGCAACTACAACTGCAGAAACACTTGATATGATAATTATCTGCTTCTTGGTTAATTTCTTCCTGGCCTTTGGAGCCTTTTCCTTATCAGTTTTCTTTGGGAGTTTTATTTTTTTATTATTTATATTTTCTGAAGAACTCATTCTTCCTCCAACGAAAGTATTCTTTGCATAATAATGACTCCATACAGTATATATGCAAAATGTGTTCAAAATGTGTTCATGTACATTGCTTATAGAAAAAGCCCATATGAGGGCATAAAAAATCACCGCGACGAATCGCGGTGATCAACAATGATTATTCTGTTTAAAATTATGGCTGCTCTGGAATAAGAATTGCTGCAATGATGTAGCCAATAATTCCGCTTAATCCAGCTAATGTTGCCAGTGCCCATACTACACGTACCACTGTTACATCAACATTAAAATACTCTGCTACTCCTGCGCAGACTCCACAGATAACTCTGTTTGTCTGTGACTTATATAATTTCTTCTCGTTCATTCTAATCTCCTTCCATTTTGATCCCTATGGACGTTCCTTAGGGCTCATTTCTCTATGCATTGCGTGTCATTTTGAGCTGTAAGGTACGTCCTTAG
>DCIU01000004.1:24432-25417 GCA_002317245.1 Lachnospiraceae bacterium UBA1718 | reverse complement strand
CAATGCAGTCAGTTCACGGCGTACTTGTTGATGTATACGGCGAAGGCGTACTTATTACAGGTGAGTCAGGTATTGGTAAGTCAGAGGCAGCTCTTGAGCTTATTAAGAGAGGCCACCGTCTTGTTACAGATGATGTTGTTGAGATCCGTAAGGTATCTGATGAGACTCTTATTGGTACAGCACCTGATATAACCAAGCATTTCATTGAGCTTAGAGGTATTGGTATTGTCGATGTTAAGACCCTGTTCGGTGTTTCTTCAGTTAAGGAGTCACAGAGTATTGACCTTGTAATCAGACTTGAGGACTGGGACAAGGATAAGGAATATGACCGTCTTGGACTTGAAGAAGAATATATTGAGTATCTTGGTAACAGAGTAGTATGTCATAACATTCCTATCAGACCAGGTCGTAACTTAGCTATTATCTGTGAGTCGGCAGCAGTTAACCACCGTCAGAAGAAGATGGGTTACAATGCAGCACAGGAGCTTTATAAGAGAGTTCAGAAGTCTTTGGCTCAGAAGCGTGAAGACGACGAAGATTAAGAATAAGAGGGTAAGACAATGAGTAAGTATGTATTTGGTGTTGATGTAGGTGGTACAACAGTTAAGATGGGTTACTTCGATGTAGAAGGTAACCTTATAGATAAGTGGGAGATTCCTACAGTTACAACTAACAATGGCGACGGAATATTAGCAGATATAGCAGCCAGCATTAATGCTAAGATTGCTGAAGCTAAGATCGACAAGGCTGATATCGCAGGTGTTGGAATCGGAGTTCCAGGACCAGTTAAGGCAGATGGTACAGTACTTGTAGCAGTTAACCTTGGATGGGGTGAGAAGAACCCTAATGTAGAGCTTGGCACTCTTATCGGTGTTCCAGTTAAGACTGCTAATGATGCCAATGTTGCAGCTCTTGGTGAGATGTGGCGTGGTGGTGGCCAGGGCTATGAGGACGTTGTAGCGGTTACACTTGGTACAGGTGTAGG
>DCIU01000004.1:14383-24296 GCA_002317245.1 Lachnospiraceae bacterium UBA1718 | reverse complement strand
CTTGAGCAGTATGCATCAGCTACAGGTGTTGTAAGAATCGCTAATAAGAAGCTGGCAGCTACAAATAAGCCAAGTATCTTAAGAGATGACGAGGTTACAGCTAAGGCTGTCTGGGATGCAGTTAAGGTTAACGATGAGATAGCAGTTGACGTAGCTAATGTATATGGCGAGTACCTTGGTAAGGGCCTGGCAGCAGTAGCCAACGTAGTTAATCCACAGATTTTTGTAATCGGTGGCGGCGTATCCAAGGCAGGCGATGTATTAATTGAATACATGGAGCCACACTTTATGAAGTACGCTTTCCCAGGCGCTAAGAACGCTAAGTTCGTATTGGCTAAGCTTGGTAATGACGCTGGAATCTATGGTTCAGCAAGATTGGTTTTAGATAAATAATCTGTATGTTAGATTTATCATTTGATAATAAGTTATTGAATATCATCCCTGAGGAGCGTCTCTTCAGGGATGAGCCTATGTATAAACATATTACTTTCCGAGTAGGTGGTAATGTGGAGCGATACATATCCGTGGCAAACGTTGACGAGATTAAGTCCGTTCTCGAACTCTGCAGATTAGAGAATGTTCCCAGCTGGTTAATTGGTAATGGAAGTAATCTCTTAGTATCCGACGCAGGCCTTCCAGGCGTCTGCATTGAGATTGGTACTAATATGAAGGACATTAGCATCTTGGGCGAAGAGGACGGCAGACTGACAGTATCTGCAAGTGCCGGAGTACTCCTAAGCAGCCTGGCAGCTTTTGCCCTTAAGAACTCCCTTACAGGACTTGAGTTCGCAGCAGGCATTCCAGGAACTGTTGGTGGAGCAATGGTTATGAATGCCGGAGCCTACGGCGGAGAGATGAAGGACGTAGTTAAGTCAGTGACAGCCCTTGATCCTAATAGTGGTGAAGTCATTACTATTAGCTGTGAGGATATGGCCTTCGGCTACAGGACCAGCTGCATTAAGAGCAGAGGATTAATCGTAGTCGCAGTCGATTTTACCCTGGAAAAAGGTGATGAGACTGAGATTAAGGCTACAATGGACGACCTTGCTAAGAGGAGACGTGACAAGCAGCCTCTGGAATTCCCAAGTGCAGGGTCTACCTTCAAGAGACCTGAGGGATTCTTCGCAGGTAAGCTTATTCAGGACAGTGGACTCATGGGATATGCGGTTGGAGATGCAGAAGTATCTACTAAGCATGCAGGCTTTGTTGTCAACAAGGGCAAGGCAACTGCGACTGATATATACAGATTGATAAGAGAGGTTCAGGAGGCGGTATACGCTGATACGGGTATCAGACTTGAACCAGAAGTAATAATGCTTGGCGAATTCAGAATGTAGGTAGGTATGAGATTCGTAATTGTTACAGGAATGAGCGGTGGTGGTAAGAGAACCACCCTGAAAATGCTGGAGGATATGGGCTTCTACTGTGTAGATAACCTGCCAATTCCTCTTATAGATAAGTTCGTTGAACTTATTGCTACTCCCAACAGCGAGATTAGCAAGGTAGCACTGGGCCTGGATGTCAGAGCAGATCAGGACTTCGAGAGAGCTACGGAGATAATTGCTAACATGAGGGAGAATGGTTATTCCTTTGAGATTATCTTCATGGATGCCAGTGACGCTACTCTTATTAAGAGATACAAGGAGAGCAGGCGTGTACATCCTTTGTCTACTGGCAGAGGTGAGAGAGTAGAGGACGGAATTGCCAGAGAGCGTAAGATTCTTGAGAAGATGAAGCTTAGCTCTGACTATGTATTCGATACCTCCAGATTGCTCACCCGTACCCTTAAGGAGGAGCTTGATAAGATATTTGTATCAGGCGAGGGATATAATAATCTGATGGTTAATATCCTCTCCTTCGGATTCAAGCATGGAATACCTGCGGATGCGGATCTTGTATTCGATGTAAGGTTCCTGCCTAATCCATTTTATATAGAAGAACTCAAATTCCAGACAGGTAATGATAAGCCTGTACAGGACTATGTAATGTCTTTCCCGGAGGCAGGACAGTTCCTGGATAAGTTAGAGGATCTGCTTAGGTTTCTTATTCCGGGATATATTAATGAAGGTAAATATCAGCTGGTAGTGGCTATTGGCTGCACCGGCGGTCAGCATAGATCGGTTACTCTTGCCAATGAATTATATGGCAGATTGAAGGATGGCGTGGGATATGGATTGTCCGTAAGCCACAGGGATGCCAAGATAAGCAGAGCCACCGAATAATGGAGTAGTTTAGATGTCATTCTCGGGCGAAGTAAAGGAAGAAATAGCAAGACATAGTGCTGGAGCAAGACATTGTCAGCTTGCGGAACTGGCTGCCATTGTGCAGTTAGGCTGTCACATTGGTAAGGATTCCAATGGAAAAACGGCACTTTTATTTAATAGTGACAATGAGGCACTTCAGAGAAAATACTTTACTTTGCTGAAGAAAACATTTAATATAGGTACGTTGAGCGAACTTGACGACGATAAGGCCTGGGATTTACTTCAGGCATTGAAATTCGTCGATGCTAATGGTATTTTGCATAGCTTTAGTGAGCCGATAAGCCCATTGCTACTTAAGCAGTCATGCTGTAAGCGAGCTTACTTGCGGGGTGCATATCTCAGTATTGGATCTATGAGTGATCCTAAGGGGAGTTATCACTTAGAGCTTGTTTGTGACAATATTGATCAGGCTAATCAGATATGCGAGATAATGGCGGACTTCGATCTTGAAGGCAGAATTATTGAGCGTAAGAAGCATTTCGTGGTATATATGAAGGAGTCAGGCAGTATAGTTGATTTCCTGAATGTTATTGATGCCAATGTTGCTCTGATGGAGATGGAGAATGACCGAATCTTAAAAGAGGTTCGTAATTCCGTCAACAGAAGGGTTAACTGCGAGGCGGCCAATATTACCAAGACTGTTAATGCTTCTGCCAAACAGATAGCTGAGATTGAACTGCTTAGAGACAGATATGGATTATTTAATCTGCCAGCGAATCTTCGTGAGATGGCAGAAGTAAGACTAGAACACCCGGATGCTACTTTGGCTGAACTGGGAGAATTCCTTAGTCCTCCAGTTGGGAAGAGTGGCGTGAATCATAGATTGAGGCGTCTCAGTGAGATTGCACAGGGCTTGTAAGATTTAGGAGGAGTGATTATGAAATCTAAGGAGATTACCATTCGTCTTGAGAATGGTTTGGAAGCGCGTCCAGTTGCCTTACTTGTTCAGGAAGCAAGTAAGTACGACAGTACAATTTATTTAGAGGCTGCCAGCAAGAAGGTTAATGCTAAGAGCATTATGGGAATGATGAGTCTTGGTCTTGATGCTGGAGAGAAGGTAACTGTTATTGCTGATGGTGCTGATGAGGAAGAGGCACTTGCAGGCATCGAGAATTACTTAAGTAATAAATAATTAATGGACATTGGTCGAGCAAAATGCTCGACCTTTTTCATTTCTTGTTATATAATTACATGGACGTATTATTTCGTCAGAATTGATCAATTTTAACGGAGGTAACAAAATGGCTTTAGTTACAACAACTGAAATGTTTAAGAAGGCTTATGATGGCGGATACGCTGTTGGTGCTTTCAACGTTAACAACATGGAGATTGTTCAGGGTATTACAGAGGCAGCTGGTGAGCTGAACAGCCCTGTTATTCTTCAGGTTTCTAAGGGAGCTCGTGCTTACGCTAACCACACATATCTTGTTAAGTTAGTAGAGGCAGCTGTAGCTGAGAACCCACAGATTCCAATCGCTCTTCACCTTGACCATGGTGATAGCTTCGAGCTTTGCAAGAGCTGTATCGATGGTGGTTTCACATCAGTTATGATCGATGCATCTTCTAAGTCTTTCGAGGACAATATCGCTCTTACTAAGCAGGTTGTAGAGTATGCTCATGCTAACGGCGTAGTAGTTGAGGCAGAGCTTGGTACACTTGCAGGTATCGAGGATGAGGTTTGTGTAGAGGCTGGTAATGAGGCTTATACAAGACCAGAAGAAGTTGAGGAGTTCGTTGATAAGACAGGTTGTGATTCACTTGCAATCGCTATCGGAACATCTCATGGTGCTTACAAGTTCACTGCTGATCAGTGTACAAGAAATGAGGAAGGTATCCTTGTTCCACCACCACTTCGTTTCGACGTTCTTGAGGAGATCATCAAGAAGCTTCCTGGCTTCCCAATCGTTCTTCACGGATCATCTTCAGTTCCACAGGAATTCGTTAAGATGGTTAACGAGTTCGGCGGCAACATGCCAGATGCAGTAGGTATTCCTGAAGCACAGCTTCGTAAGGCTGCTGAGCTTGCTGTATGTAAGATCAATATCGACTCAGATATCCGTCTTGCTATGACAGGTAACATCAGAAAGTACTTCGCTGAGCATCCAGATCACTTCGATCCACGTCAGTACCTTAAGCCAGCTCGTCAGGCTGTTAAGGATATGGTTGCACATAAGATCGTTAACGTTCTTGGTTCAGACGGTAAGGCTTGATTTCAGCCAACTAATTAAAGAATTGCAATTTCTGAGACCGCTCCATGCAAATGGGGCGGTTTTTATGTTGTCGCATAGAAAAAGAGCTACTATCGGGTCCCCTCCGGCTGCATGTACTTTCCGTGTACGCAAGCACACGCAGCCTGCAGCGGGCGAAACGCCCTCTAGTAGCTCTTTTTTCTATGCGACTTATATAGACGGCCTATCTGTTGGCCATCTTCTCTGGTTCAGGATAATCCACTCCGAAGGTATCAACAGTCATGGACTTGATGACCTGGTCCTCACGTGGACGGTCGTTCCAGTCTGTAGTAGTCTCGGCAATCTTGTTGACATTCTCAAGACCCTCTGTAACCTTACCGAAGGCAGCGTATGCGCCATCCAGGTGTGGGCTTGTCTTGTGCATAATGAAGAACTGTGATCCAGCTGAATCTGGATGCATTGCTCTGGCCATTGAGAGAACACCCTCTGTATGCTTAAGATCATTAGCGAAACCGTTCTGATTGAACTCACCCTTGATTGAATAACCTGGGCCACCCATTCCTGTTCCGTCAGGACATCCGCCCTGAATCATGAAGCCCTTAATAACACGGTGGAAGATAAGTCCATCGTAGAAATTCTTGTTAATAAGTGAGATGAAGTTATTAACTGACTGTGGAGCTACTTCTGGGTAGAGCTCAGCCTTAATAACATCGCCATTTTCCATGGTAATAGTAACTATTGGATTCTGTGCCATGTTTATAATTCCTTTCTTATTTGATAAGATTAACGTATGAATATTGTAATTGATATTAAGCAATTTGTGAATACTGCCATTCCTGAGGGAGTGGAGCCTTATCTCTATGTGTCGGATAATCCTGAAGAGATTAGGAGGCTGTCAGGCAATGGTCATTTTGTGGTGCCAGTTCTGACAGACAGCAATAAGGATGAGGACTTCTCTTCATATAAATATGTAATCACTAATCCAGAGGAGATTGATTCTGACTTCTATGTGAAGATATGGCAGAGGTATGTGGGTCTCCCCTGGACCATTCTGGAGACAAGGCGATGCATCATAAGAGAGATGACTGAGGGAGATGTGGAGGAATTGTATAAGGTCTATGAGGATGCCTCAATAACTGATTATACTGAGCCTCTGTATCCAGATTATGAGGATGAGCTGGAGTATACACGTAATTATATAAATAACGTTTATTCATACTTTGGCTTTGGAACCTGGCTTGTTGTTAACAGGGAAAATAGGAAGGTAATTGGACGAGTAGGATTCAACTACAGGGAAGGTCATGACAGCCCGGAACTGGGATATGTAATTGCTAAGGACTATCAGGGACAGGGAATAGCCTTTGAAGTATGCAGGGCAGTAACCATCTATGGCTTTGAAGAACTGGGATTTGAACGCATATCTGCTTATTCAGTTATGGAAAATAAGAAAAGTCTGGGTCTGCTTAAGAAATTAGGCTTTAAGGAGGACCCTGGCGGAGAGAAGATTTCAGCGGAATTTAAAGGGATCTCTTATGAAATGAACAAATATATAAAAGCACCAAAATAGTACGTAGATAGTACAAATGCCGTAAAAATGGGCTTCCTAGCCTTTGCGTTAACAATTTGTTCATAAATTATTTCCAAAATGTCTAAATTGTTTGTATAGTTTAGACATTTTTGATAATTATACTAATAGCATAAGATA
Organism: Lachnospiraceae bacterium UBA1718; assembly: GCA_002317245.1. Classification (GTDB taxonomy): domain Bacteria; phylum Bacillota; class Clostridia; order Lachnospirales; family Lachnospiraceae; genus Colinaster. The sequence continues at coordinate 18,138 of DCIU01000004.1, read as the reverse complement.
AAGAAACCAAAGAGATATTTAACAAGATAAAACTTTTTCATAATAAAATGCCAAGCACGAGTGCTTGGCATCCTCCCTTTTTAAACCTATATTAAAAGAAGCTGTGGTGAAAACCACAGCTTCTTTTCTTTTTGCCAGAAGCCTTTGTGTATTTCGACGAAAAAGTAATCTGAAAAAATGAGGGCAATTTTGATAAAATTGCACAAAAAAATGTGTCCTAAACTATGGAATTTATATTCATTTTCTATTAATATATAAGAAGTATACATAATGAGGGGCATGTTTTTCCAATTAGGAATTGTGCAAAAACTACAATAGGAGAAGTAATATGGTATCAAACCAGGTGTTACAGAGCACTATAGAAGGTCTGAAGACCATCGCACGTATTGAGGTATGTGTGGTTGATATTGATGGTAAGGTAGTAGCATCAACAGATTATTTGATGGACGACTATGCTAAGGAAGCCGTAGAGTTCACCAAGTCGCCTGCAGACAGTCAGGAGTTATCAGGATGTCAGTTCTTCAAGATATATGATGACGGACAGCTTGAGTATGTACTTGTTGTTGCCGGATCAAGTGAGGATATATTCACACTTGGCAAGATGGCAGCATTTCAGATTCAGGGACTGATTGTTGCTTATAAGGAGCGATTTGATAAGGATAACTTTATTAAGAATCTGTTGCTGGACAATCTGCTTCTGGTTGATATCTTCAGCAGGGCTAAGAAGCTTCATATTCAGCCTGAGGTTAGACGAGTTGCGATTATTATTGAGGGTACAACAGCCAAGGATAAGAATGTATTAGAGATAATGCGTACTAACTTTGGAAGTAATAGTAAGGACTTTATTACAGCCGTTGATGAGAACAATGTAATCGTTGTTAAGGAACTTAAGCCTAGCGAGACTGAAGAAGATATTTCTAAGTACTGTGCTTCTTACATGGATGTACTTCACCATGACAATGTCGATGATGCAAGGATTGCCTTTGGTACAATTATCAAGGAGATTAAGGAAGTCAGCCGTTCTTACAAGGAAGCCAAGATGGCCCTTGATGTAGGTAAGATTTTCTTCGAGAGCAGAATTATCATCGCATATAGCGAACTTGGCATTGGACGTCTTATCTATCAGCTTCCAATTCCACTCTGCAAGCTCTTCATTAAGGAGATCTTCGATGGCAAGAGTCCTGATGATTTCGACGAGGAGACCCTGGTTACAATTACCAAGTTCTTCGAGAACAGCCTGAATGTATCTGAGACATCAAGACAGCTCTACATTCACCGTAATACTCTTGTATACAGACTTGATAAGCTGCAGAAGCTCACAGGCCTTGACCTAAGAGTATTCGAAGACGCAATCACTTTTAAGATAGCATTAATGGTAGTTAAGTACATGAACTATATGGAGACACTTAATTACTAAGTAACATAGAAGAAGGAGAAAAAAATTGGCATTTGGTAGAAAGAAAAAGACTCGTTCAATACCACAGAATGAGATTATCACAATAGATAATGTCACCATGACCTACAATAATGCTGGTTCCCCTGCTCTTAATGGCGTAAGCCTTAAGGTTAAGAGAGGCGAATTCGTATTTATCGTAGGCGATAGTGGTTCAGGTAAATCGACTTTGATTAAGCTTCTGCTTCGTGAATTAACACCAACATCAGGTGAGATATACGTTAACGGAATTAATCTTCAGAAGCTCCGTCATCGCCAGGTACCTAAGTACAGAAGAAATCTTGGAGTAGTATTCCAGGACTTCCGTCTGCTTAAGGATCGTAATGTATACGAGAATGTTGCATTTGCACAGAGAATTGTACAGACACCTAACAGACTGATTAAGAGAAATGTTCCTGCAATCCTATCAATCGTTGGACTTGCAGGTAAGTATAAGGCTAAGCCTAAGCAGTTATCAGGTGGTGAGCAGCAGAGAGTTGCTCTTGCCCGTGCTCTTATCAATAAGCCACCGATTCTGCTCTGTGATGAGCCTACAGGTAACCTTGATCCTAAGAACTCTTGGGAAATAATGAAGCTCTTAGAGCAGATTAATAAGAGAGGTACAACAATTCTTATTGTTACTCACAACCGAGAGATCGTTAATGAAATGCAGAAGCGAGTTGTAACTATGAAGAAGGGCGTTATAGTTAGCGACGAGGAACAGGGAGGCTACATCGATGAGAATTAGTACTTTCTTTTATACATTGAGACAGGGATTCCGCAGCATTTTTAGAAATGCGTGGTTCTCACTTGCATCCCTTGCAACAATTGGATCATGTCTTCTTCTGTTTGGTATCTTCTATTCAGTAGTAGCTAACTTCCAGAGCATCGTTAAGAATGCAGAGAGCGGTGTTGCCGTAACAGTATTCTTCGACGAGGGCTTAAGTGACGAGGAGAAGCAGCATATTGGCGAGCTTATCTTAGACCGTAAGGAAGTAGACAGAATCAACTTCGTCTCAGCCGATGAAGCCTGGGACAGCTTCAAGGATGAGTACCTTGGAGAATATTCAGAAGGCTTTACAGAGAACCCACTTGAGGATTCAGAGAATTACGAGATCTATATGAAGGACATTTCTCTTCAGAGCAGTCTCGTTACATACCTTAATACAGTACCAGGAATACGCCAGGTTAACTCTTCCCAGCAGACAGCGGATGCTCTTACTGGCGCCAATCAGTTAATCAGCTATATTTCGATTGGTATCATTGGAATCCTGCTTGCTGTATCAATATTCCTTATCAGCAATACTGTTACAATCGGTATTTCAGTACGTAAGGAAGAGATCGGAATCATGAAGTATATTGGTGCTACGGACTTCTTCGTTCGTGCTCCATTTGTGGTAGAGGGTCTTATAATCGGACTTGTTGGTGCAGCCATTCCGTTAGGACTCATCTATGTAATATACACTAAGGCCTTAGAGATGATTCTCTCGAGATTCTCTGAGATTGGATCAATCCTCACATTCCTTCCAGTAGAGACAATTTTTGAGACACTTATTCCTATATCACTTGGAATTGGTGCTGGAATAGGTTTCCTTGGAAGTTTTATAACAGTAAGAAAGCATTTGAAGGTTTAATTAATGTTATTTAAGGGAAAAAAGGGGCTACTGTGTGTGTTGGCAGTCCTAGTATCCTTAAGTGCGGTAATTGGTTATTCTACACCGGCTCATGCTGATGTTGAGGCGTTGGAAGCAAGTATCAAGGAGAAACAGAGTCAGATTCAGCAGGCTGAGAAGGAGAAGAAGCAGCTGCAGAATAACATCACTGATGTTAAGAAGATGGTGGCAAGTCTTGAGACTCAGAAGGCTGATCTGGAAGCTTATGTTACGGAACTTGACTCGGACCTTGCGGAAGTAGAGAACAAGATTGCAGAACTTAAGGAATTAATTGCTAATAAAGAAAACGAAATAGAAGAGACAGAAGCAGAGTTGGAAGAGGCTCTGGATATACAGGCAACCCAGTACGCTAACATGAAGAAGCGTATTAAGTTCATGTATGAGAAGGGTGAGACCTTCTATCTTGACCTGCTACTGACATCTAGCTCCTTTGGAGACATGATTAACAAGGCAGATTATGCCGAGAAGATGTCTGAGTACGATGCCAATAAGCTTGCCGAGTATAAGCAGACCTGTGAATATGTTAAGGCCTGCAAGGAACAGTTAGAGGCTGAGAAGGAGCTTCTTGATGAGGCTAAGGCCCAGGTAGAAGAGGAAGAGGATAATCTTAATCAGTTAATTGAGGCCAAGGAGGGTGAGATTAACGCCAC
>DCIU01000004.1:0-14266 GCA_002317245.1 Lachnospiraceae bacterium UBA1718 | reverse complement strand
GCTGAGAGAGCTCAGTTAGCTGAGGAGACGGGACAGAGACTTACCTACGATGGTGGTATGTTCAAGTGGCCATGTCCATCATATACACGTATTTCTGATGACTATGGTAACCGTATTCATCCGATCCTTGGTACCCAGCAGTTCCACAATGGTGTTGATATGGCGGCATCAAGTGGAGCACCAATTCTTGCAGCATACGATGGTAAGGTAGTTGCAGCTGACTACAATGCATCAATGGGTAATTACATCATGCTTAATCATGGTGATGGCTTATATACAATATACATGCATGCATCAGCCCTATATGTTTCAAAGGGTGAATCGGTATCGCGTGGGCAGAAGATAGCTGGTGTTGGTACAACTGGTCGTTCAACTGGTAACCATCTCCACTTCAGTGTTCGTAAGGACGGCAGCTATGTTAGTCCTTGGAACTATTTAAGTAGATAATATTTAGCAGGAGGGGGATAAAGCCCTCCTGCTATATTTGTTGTAATGGAGCAATGTTATGGAAGAGAATTTAGAAGAACAAATTGTTCCCGTAGAAGAGAATAATAAGAAGAAGAAAAAGGAAAAGGACACACATTTCCTGGTAGGATTCCTTAGCGGAATGCTGGTAACACTGGTTATTGCTGGTGCTATCTGGGGCTTTTTTAATGGCTATAAGTACATCCGCAATTACAAGGCTATTAAAGAAGTAGAGGCCATGGATGCAACAGTTGTTACTGGCAACAGGGAACTGGTTAACCAGAAGCTTATTACCAAGCTTGGAACCATGGAGAGTGTTGCAGACAGATACTTCTACGATGACTATTCCACGGATGATATTGAAGAAGCGATATATCAGGGCTTTGTAGACGGACTTCATGATAAATACGCCAAGTACTATTCTACAGAGGAGCTTAAAAAGCTTCAGGAGGATTCCGGCGGTTATTACTGTGGCATCGGAGCCTATGTATCCTATGATGAGGATTTGGATTACTGTGTAATCGCTGGCACCATGGATGGGGCCCCGGCAGAAGAAGCGGGATTACGAGAAGGCGATATTATATACATGCTGGACGGGGTAGATACTCAGGGGATGGAGCTCTCTGATGTAGTAGCCATGATTAAGGGTGATGAAGGTACTGTAGTACATATGTCCCTTGTTCGTGACAGTGAACTTATTGAAGTAGATGTGAAGAGAGCCAAGGTTGATACCATCAGTGTCAGCCACGAGATGCTTGAAGATAATATCGGGTACATTGCCATATCAGAGTTTGATGGTAATACTGCTGACCAGTTCACAGAGGCCCTTGCCCTTCTTAAGAATGATGGAGCAAGAGGTATCATTATTGATCTTAGAGGCAACCTGGGTGGTAACCTTGATGCTGTTTGCCAGATGTGCAGGGATATTCTTCCAGAGGGACTTATTGTTTATACAGAAGATAAGTATGGAAGAAGGCAAGAATATACTTGTGACGGTTCCAATGAATTAGAGCTGCCACTGGCTGTGCTGGTTAATGCATATTCAGCCAGCGCATCTGAGATTATGACTGGTGCAATTAAGGATTATGGTAAGGGTACAATTATCGGTACCAAGACTTATGGTAAGGGAATTGTACAAAAGGTTATAAGCCTGTCTGACGGATCGGCATTCAAGCTGACTGTCAGCAGATATTTCACACCTAGTGGAGTATGTATTCATGGAGAAGGAATTGATCCTGACATCGAAGTTGAACTTGATGTGGATGCTTACTATGATAAGGGAGAAGATAATCAGCTGCAGGCGGCTATAGATGAGATACATCGTAAGTGGGAGACAGCAAAATAAAGCAGGGGGAAAATTATAAGAAACTTTAAAGATGCTGGAATAACAGCTAAGATGCCGTGGGCAAATCATGTGGGAGAGATTCTTCTTGCTGGTCCAACTGTAATGCGCGAGTACTTCAAGCATCCAGATGAGTCAGCAGAGACTCTTCGTAAGCATGATGATGGACTTACATGGGTATATACAGGAGACCCTGGTTGGCAAGGTTGCCTGGAGAATTCTCGCAGATGAAGAGCTTTCCAAAATTAATGCTGCTAAGGACGATGTTCCGGCCAGTGAATAAGAGTAATTATTGGATATTAACACTTTTGAAATGAGGGAAAGATGAATTATAGAAACATTTTTAATGAACACGGTTACAGTAAAGAAGAAATTCAGTCTCGACTTGATAATATTTTTATGACAATGTTTTATGGCCCGGAAGATGTAAGAATCTATCATGAGGCCGGAGAAGACATGGGTTATATGGTCGATACAGGTAATATTGATGTCAGAACAGAAGGTATGTCCTATGGAATGATGATGGCTGTCCAGCTGGGTAAGAAGGATGAGTTCGACAGACTCTGGAAATGGTCCAAGACATATATGTATATGGAAGAGGGGACCAATGCAGGCTTCTTCGCCTGGTCATGTAATCTGGACGGAAGCAAGAGAGCCTGGGGACCAGCTCCAGATGGAGAGGAATTCTTCGCAATGGCACTAATCTTCGCATCAAGAAGATTCGGCAACGGAGAGGGCATCTTCAACTATGAGAAGGAAGCTAAGGAACTTCTTCATACAATGATTCATAAGGGAGAGTCAGACGGCGTCGGAAGACCAATGTTTGATCCTGACAACAAGATGATCAGGTTCATCTGTGAGGTCGATTTCTCAGACCCATCATATCATCTGCCACACTTCTATGAGTTATTCGCTGAAGTTGCATATGAAGAGGATAAGCAGTTCTACAGGGATGCAGCAGCAGCTAGCAGGGATTATTTGAAGACAGCCTGCCATCCTGAGACAGGATTCTCTGCAGAATATGCCTACTTCGATGGCTCGCCATATACAGAGAATCAGGACATGTGGGGTGGAAGACATGACTGGTATTACAGTGATGCCTATAGAACAATCATCAATATCTGCCTTGATTATGCCTGGTTTGGCAAGGATGAGTGGGAGAAGGAGATAGCAGATACTTTCTCTTCATTTATGGTCAAGAGGGTTGGAATGGACAACTGGAATCATATCTTCGAGATAGATGGAACCATGCTTGAAAGGTCAGCCCTCCACCCAACTGCTATCATTGCTACGAATGCAATGCCAGCACTAATACTTGATAATGACAATACAAGAGCTGCTCTTGGGAAGTTCTGGGATACACCTCTTCGTGAGGGAGCAAGAAGATACTATGATAATTGCCTATATCTCTTCTGCTTCATGGCACTCAGTGGCAATTACAGAATATATTAAGATTTATGTTGGAAAAGTCTAAGGCTGAACTTAATAAGATTAAGGCAATGGATAAGGAAAAGAGATGGGACTATTTCAAGACCTATTATCTTAAGATAACCATTGCGTTGCTGATAGGAATAGTTCTGTTTGGATGGTTTGTTAAGGACACCATTTTTCAAAAGACTGGGGCATGTATGGGATGTGCCTACGAGGTGGAGATTACGGATGAACAGAAAGAAATTCTGACTGATGGCTACCTGGAATATTACGGACTTAATCCTAGGAAATATGGCGCGGCCCTTGCTACGGACAACATGTTCGAGGGGACAGACCAGCAGATGGATGCCAACTCCCATGAGATGGCACTATTTGCACAGATTGCTGCTGGAGAGATATATTATCTGATTCTGGATGAGGCAACCCTTAATATGTATTCCAATGGTGGTATATATTACAGGCTTGATGAGATATTTGATAACAGCACACTGGACAGCCTGCAGGGTATGACGGTGGATGTTAAGGACTACGGGTCAGAAGATAAGTATCCGACAGCGATTGATCTTAAGAAGCTTGGCTTCCTTGAGGGTGATGAAGAAGGCTACCTGGTATTTACAATAGGAATACCTGATCCAGAATTCCCAGTTAGATTACTTGATTATTTGAGAGCAAAGACCAGTTAAGAGTATTTATGAGCGGTGGGGACAGAAATAGAATACTTAATCGAATTGAAAAGATACTAAACAGGTTCAATCTTCGAGAGAAGATAATTGGCCTGTTTTTAGTATGCGTTGTAATACCTCTTATTCTCTTTGATGTAATCATCATCAATCGAATTGTTGATGAGGAGAGGGCTGAAGAACTATACAATGCCCAGAAAATGACGGAGACTGTTGAGAACTATTTCGATGATATACTGAAGGACTGCCAGGCTATTTCTGCCAGTATCAGCCAGAACTATAAGATAGGTGAGGCTCTGGGTACTGCCTATGAGAATGGATTTGACTACTATGATAAGTACCATCAGATGAGCGAGAACAACTTCTTCCAGACTCTGGTTCGATACGACAGTACGGCGGTTAAGCTCTACACCTCCAACGATACAGTTGTGGGTGGTGGATATGTTGGACGAATTGATTCTGTTGAAGATACCACTTGGTATAAGAACTTCAAGAATAGTGACGCTCCTTTTACATTTGTGTGTGGATATGATGATTCCAGAGCATCTACTGAGTCCAAGAGACGAGTTTATTATTTGTCCAATCTTAAATTCAAGAACAACAATTATGAGAACTTCATTAGAGTTGATGTCGATTATGGTTCTGTATCAAGAGGTCTCGAGCATATGGGGTTTAACAAAACCATATATGTATGTGATGGTGATACCATTTTATTCTCTAACCAGGGTAATAACTCTAAGGGTATTCCCTTCGAGGAAGAGATGACCTTCAAAGATGTTGAATACATTTCATATCCTACTAATCTGGGGAATATTAATAGGATTGTGGTGTTAAGCGAAGACAAAAAAACCTACGACTACCTCTACGATAACAGGTATCTAATGCTTATAGTACTGGCTGTAAGTGTGCTTCTTCCAATGCTCTTACTCAGGATAATAGATCACTCAATTGTTCACAGAATCGAGGAGCTTAACAATGTATTTGGTAAGCAGGTTAATGATGAGCTGGTACCTGTTGAGGACCCTGATGGAAGCGACGAAATAGCTAATCTAATGGTTAACTACAACCGAATGGTAGAAGAAGTTAACCAGCTGATTAAGATTGTATATAAGGATAAGCTACGAGAGCAGGAGGCAAATATTGCAAGAAAGAATGCGGAGCTTCTGGCCCTTCATAGTCAGATTAATCCACACTTCATGTTCAATGCTCTTGAGTCTATCAGAATGCATAGTGTAATTAAGGGTGAAGATGAGACCGCGGAGATGGTTGAGAAGCTTGCTCTAATGGAGAGGCAGTACGTTGATTGGGGCTCTGATATGATTCAGGTCAGCCAGGAGATGTCTTCCGTTGAGGCATATCTTCTGCTCCAGAAGTACAGGTTCGGCGATAAGCTTATGTATGAACTGGATGTGGATGAGGAATGTGCCAGCAGACTGGTTCCTAAGCTTACAATAGTTACCTTTGTTGAGAATGCCTGTGTTCATGGCATGGAGAATAAGACCAGGGAGTGCTGGGTCTTCGTCAGAGTATATACCAAAGGCAATGATATGGTTATCGAGGTTGAGGATACCGGAACGGGTATGGACGAGGAACAGGTGGCAAAGATCGTAGAGAAGTCCAAGACCATCGAGCTGGATGATATCAAAAATGCAAGCCATGTAGGTATACTTAATGCCTTACTTCGCCTGAAAATGACAATGGGAGACAACTACGAGTTTGATATCGAGAGTGAAGAAGGAATTGGTACTATTATTCAGATTAGGATTCCAATAAGACAAGGTAAGGAGGAAGCTTAGTGCTTAAAGTTTTACTAGTTGATGATGAGCCTTTTATAACTCAGGGACTTCTTAAGCTGATCGACTGGACGGGGGAAGGTTATGAAGTTGCAAGCACCGCATCCAGCGGAGAAGAGGCTTTTAATTATATAGAGAATAATCAGATTGATCTTGTAATTACCGATATTAAGATGCCTATTATGAATGGAATCGATCTGCTTAAGAGAATCAGGGAATCCGGTCGTAAGGATCTTGAGGTAATAATCTTAAGTGGCTATAAGGACTTCGAGTATGCAATGGAAGGCATGAAGTATGGCTGCGCGGGCTATGTACTTAAGCCCGTTGAGAAGGGCGAACTCCTATCACTTATTAAGAAGATTGCAGAGAAGAAATCGGAATATATAAAGGTTGCCAAGCATAAGGAGAACATGGAGAGCGCCTATTTGGCCAGAAATATTATGGCTCTCTGTGTAGGCAGATTCGACGAGGTGAATGTATCCTATGTTAAGGAGCAGATGAAGCTGTCTGACTCGGTAGCCTTTGTCAGCATTGAGTTCACCAGTCCTCAGATGATAGAGGATGAAGAGGAATCAGAGATTAGGCAGACTCACCGCAAGCTGTATAAGCTCTGTCAGGAGCTCTTAGGCGAAGATGGTAATCACGTTGTATTTGATTCAACCCTTGAGGCCAATACAAGGGACATAGGTCTTGTTCTGAGTGACTATATGTATACGGATAAGAAGGCAACAGAAGCGGAGTATCTGCTGTGGCTAAGAGACGAGCTTGTGGCCAGATCACATCTGCCAATAAGAATGCTTGTTGGTAAGACTGTAGATGCAATTACCAACATATCCAAGTCCTACAGTACAGTAAGAATTCTTAAGTCCTTTGAGGGCTTCAGACCTAAGAAGGATATATACTTCTACGAGGATGAGGCACAGGTTAATCAAGGTGGCGCAGTTCTCTGTAAGCAGTATATTGATGACCTCATCAGGGCAATAGAGGTCAATGAACATAATGACATCAGGTTCAGAGTTGCAGAACTTTTTAGCGAGATGAGAAGACTTGGAATTGCCAGCGAGACAATCAAGCTCAATATGGATTATCTTCTTTTCGGCCTTATTCATCTGGCGACCAGCCATGACGATGAGATCAACCAGGAAGAAATCCTCCAGTACATCAGTGAGAGCTCTTTTCACGAGGGTGTGCTCAGGGGCAGTAGCGAGCATCTGTCTGAGTTCGCCATTGAGTATGCCCAATACCTGTCTCAGCTGAGCAAGAACATGTCTGGTAATATCCTCTCTGATATAGAGAAGGAAGTTAAGGCTAATTATATGAATAATATCAGTCTTCGTGAGCTTAGTAAGAAGCTCTACGTCAACAGTTCTTACCTTGGACAGATATTTAAGAAGAAGTATGGTATGTCCTTCAAGGATTACCTGACTAATTACAGGATTAATGAGGCCTCGGTCCTGCTTACGCAGACAGATGAGAAAATCGTTAAGATTGCAGAGATGGTAGGCTATAAGGACAGCGATTATTTCGTGCGTAAGTTCATTGAGATTAAGGGATGTACCCCTTCAAAGTACAGAAAAAATAGAAACGATTAAAAGTTTGTAGGGTTTTTTACTAAAGTTTATAGGGTAAAAAACCCATATTTTTTATTCTATAATCTAAAATGTAATAAATAGTATGGTCCAAGGGGCCGATAGGGAGGTTTAATATGAAGTTAAAAAGAGTCTTAAGCGTAGCTTTAGCTTCTGCAATGACATTAGCACTTGTTGCATGTGGCGGAAGTTCAGACGCATCAGCTCCTGCAGCAACAGATTCTGCAGCTAAGACTGAGACAGCAGCAGCCGATAATGGTGCAGCATCAGGCGAAATCATTGATTTCACATTCTTCGGTGCAATGCCACAGGCAGAGATTAATGATGGTAATGAGATCCAGGAGATCATTGCTCAGAAGACAGGCGTACGTGTTAAGGAGACATGGTTAACAGGTCAGACAGCAGCAGAAGCTGTTGGTACAATCCTTGCATCAGGCGAGTATCCAGATCTTATTGACGCAGGCGATGCTTCAGTTCAGATGTACGAAGCTGACGCACTTGTAGCTTGGGATGATTATCTTGATAAGTATCCTAACCTTAAGGAAATGTACTCTGAAGAAGAGTGGAACATGTTCCGTCAGGAAGATGGCAAGATCTACTGGGCTAACGTATTCTGTAATACATATGGTGATCCAAAGGCAACTGGTCATAATGACGAGGCTTTCTGGGTACAGGCTAGAGTACTTGAGGAAGCTGGTTATCCAGAAATCGAGACTCTTGATGAGTACTTCGACCTTCTCGAGGGTTACTACGCTAAGCATCCAACACTTGATGATGGAACAGCAGTTATTCCTTACACAATTCTTTGTGAGGATTGGAGATACTTCTGCTTAGAGAACGCTCCAGAGTTCCTTGATGGTTATCCAAATGATGGTTCTGTAATCGTTGATAAGAGCAGCGGAACACCTACAATCGTTGACTACAACACAACTCCAACAGCTGAGATGTACTTCAAGAAGCTTAACGAAGAGTACAACAAGGGCATGATTGATCCAGAGTTCGCTACACAGACATACGATGAGTACATTGCAAAGCTTTCTACAGGTGCTGTACTTGGTATGTGCGATCAGAACTGGGATTTCAACTACACAATTCAGGACGTATTTAAGTCAACTGGCTTAGACCTTCAGGGTTGCAACTATGTACCACTTGGTCTTACAGCTGAAAAGGGTCAGGAGAACAGATGGCATACATATGCTGATACACTTAATAACTCATCAGGTATCGCAGTTACAACAAGCTGTAAGAATCCAGATGCAGCTTTCAAGTTCTTAAATGACATTATGGATCAGGAGATTCATGACCTCAGATTCTGGGGTATCGAAGGTACTGACTACCTCGTTGATGAGGAAGGTCTCTACTATAGAACAGATGAGATGAGAGCTAACTGCGCTGACGAGGCTTACAAGGCTTCTCATATGTGCCAGTACTCTTACATGCCACAGTGGCTTGGAACATCTAGAGATGGTGTCAATGCTATGCAGCCTTCAGAGCAGTACTCAGAGTTCGTTAACGGAATGGCTGAGCCACTCGTTAAGGTATTCGAGGCTTACAATGCTAAGGGTTATCCAGATCTTATTGGTTCAGTAGTTGAGGAGAATGGTCCTTGGTTCCCAATGTACTCATACTCTAACGCTATGACAACAGACACAGAGGGTGGTGTTGCTTGGACTAAGATCGGTGAGACAAAGCATGAGTGGTTACCAAAGGTTGTAATGTCTTCTAACTTCGATGGCACATGGGCTGACTACATGAAGGCATATGACGCTTGTAATCCACAGGCATTCCTTGATGAGATGCAGGTAGAGCTTGACAGAAGAGCTAATCTGTAATTATCACTGGAAGCTATTTGATAGAATAAAGTAAAAATATAGGGCGGCCACGGTGGCAAACAAACTGTGGCCCCCTTTTTTTCTAAAAAGGAGTCCGTTATGAGTCAGGAAACGAGCGCGTCAGTGAAAAGAGCTCGCAAAAAAAAGAATGATGAATATAAGGTGAAGACAAGCATGGCCGAGGTTAAGAGACAGTCCTTCCTGATTGTAACTTCAGCAATATTCCTCGTTTACGGTTTTATTTTCTATTATGTTCCACTTGGTGGATGGATAATGGCTTTTGAGAACTATAAGCCAAAGACAGGTCTGCTTCATTCCAAATGGGTAGGACTGGCAAAGTTTAAATTCCTTTTTGAGGATGCAACATTTATAAGAGTTATCAGAAATACTCTTGCGATGGGTGTTCTCAATCTTGTTGCCACATTCTTTATGGCAATTCTTTTCGCAATACTCCTTAATGAGGTAAGAACAACTCTTATTAAGAAGGGCATTCAGACAATATCTTATATGCCTCACTTCTTATCATGGATTATTGTTACAGGTATCCTTCATGACGCATTGAGCGCTAATGGTGTTGTTAACGAGATTATTCAGGCCTTCGGCGGAACACCAATTATGTTCTTCAGTGAGACTAAGTACTTCTGGCCAATAGTTGCCTTTGCTAATGTCTGGAAGGAGACAGGATGGAACGCTATTATTTATCTTGCAGCTATTACATCAATTGACCCATGTCTCTATGAGGCAGCTTCAATCGATGGAGCAGGAAGATTAAGCAAGATATTCCATATTACACTTCCAAGTATCAGACCTACTATTATGATTCTTCTTCTTATCAATGTAGGTAACGTACTTAACGCAGGTTTCGAAGTTCAGTACCTGTTAGGTAATGACGTAATTAAGAGTGTATCTGACACAATTGATATCTATGTTCTTAACTGGGGTATCAGCCAGAGTGACTTCTCTCTTGGTACTGCAGCAGGTATCTTCAAGAGTGTTGTTTCAATCATTCTTATTGTCATCGCTAACAATATGGCAAAGAGAGCCGGCGAAGAGCGCTTGTTCTAGGGGGTAACAAAACGATGGGAAAATCTAAATTAAAAAGAGCAAAAGGATGGGATCTGGTATTTGTTATCTTAAATGGAATATTCATGCTTGCCTTCGTGGTAATTACTCTATATCCAGTAATCAACACAGTAGCGATTTCATTCAATGATGGTATTGACGCAGTTCGTGGTGGTATTCATTTGTGGCCACGTGAATTTACACTTAAGAACTATGTTACAGTACTTGGAAAACAGAATATTAAGACAGCCGCAATTGTTACAGTGGCAAGAACCGTTATCGGTTCAGCCTTGTCTCTGGCAACAAATGCCCTTCTTGCATATGTAGTAAGTAGAAAGAGATTCCTCTTCAAAGCACAGGTTTCTCTCTTCTGGGTTATTACAATGTATGTAAATGGTGGACTTGTTCCAGTGCTGTTATTATATAAGAACCTTCATCTTACTAACTCATTCTGGGTATATGTTATCCCTGGTATGATTAGTGCATTCAATATGCTGGTTATGCGTACTTACATGCAGGGTATTCCTGATTCCCTTGAAGAGTCAGCAGCCCTTGATGGAGCAGGACACTTTACAATTTTCTGGAAGATTATTTCTCCACTTTGTCTTCCAGTGTATGCTACAGTAACACTTTTCGTAGCTGTATATCAGTGGAACTCATGGTTCGATGCAATGCTTTACAACCGTATGAAGGATGAGTATACAACACTTCAGTACGAGCTTATGAAGCTCCTTACATCTGTTATGCAACAGGGTGGTAATGCTAATAACATGAAGTCGGTTGCATCTGGCTCAAGAGTAACACCAGTAACAGTTCGTTCTGCAGCTACAGTAATCACTATGTTACCAATTATCTGTCTGTATCCTTTCTTGCAGAGATACTTCGTAACTGGTCTTACAATCGGTGGTGTTAAAGAATAATATAAGTTCGAGGATTTCTTGTGGATTTATTTAGTTTTGATAGTCCATTTATGACGACTCTGACAAAGGCCGTCGAATATATGCTGATAAGTCTTATATGTTTGGTATGCTGTATACCGATAGTTACAATTGGTGCAGCAGTTACAGCCCAGTACTATGTGGGAATGAAGCTTGTCAGAGGTGAGGATACTCCTTTCTTTAAGGCATATTTCAAAAGTTTTAGGGAGAATTTCAAGCAGTCGACAATTATCTGGTTAATTGAGATGGCCATAGGAGCATTCTTAACCTATGACTGGTTCCTCATCTACAAGAATGGTGGTGATAACTATAACCAGGTACTTAAGATACTACTTGGAATAGTAACCCTCTATCTTGTTCTGGCAGGAATATCTGTATTCCCGCTGATAGCTAGATTTGAGATGACTATTAAAGAAGCTATTAAGGGAGCACTTGCATATACATATGTAAATGTTCCAAGGCTAATACTTGTCCTCGTATTACTAATATTTCCAACAGCTGCCAGCATGAAGTATCCTAACTGGTTGATGGCAATATGGCCAATAGGATCGGCAGCGAGCTTGTATATAATAAGCTATAATTTTGCCAAGACTTTCAAGAAGCTGGAACTTAGAGTTCAGGGGATTGAAGAAGAAACTGACACAAATTCCGACGAGGAATTAAATCAAAACATAGACTCCTAAAATGATGTGGGAATCCCCCTTTGCTGCCTATTCAGCCAAGGGGGATTTTCATATGTAAAAATACAAAAAAATATTATAAAAAACGGGGAACAAATGTTCTGTAAATCATAGACAAGACTAGTTATTTGTGCTATTATGCTTAGGTTAATGGACTTATTCGATGGGGAGATGCTATGGAATTCAAGCTACATTCAGAATATAAGCCAACTGGTGATCAGCCACAGGCAATAGAGGCTCTTGTTAAGGGATTCAAGGAGGGTAATCAGGCCCAGACCCTGCTTGGAGTTACTGGCTCTGGTAAGACCTTTGCCATGGCAAATGTTATTGCGGCTCTTAATAAGCCAACACTTATTATCTCTCATAATAAGACTCTGGCAGGCCAGCTCTATTCCGAGATGAAGGAATTTTTCCCCGAGAATGCTGTAGAGTATTTTGTATCCTACTATGATTACTATCAGCCAGAGGCCTATGTGCCATCATCTGATACCTATATAGCCAAGGATTCATCCATTAATGATGAGATTGACAAGCTCAGGCTGTCAGCTACTGCTTCCCTTACAGAGAGACGAGACGTAATAGTAGTATCGTCAGTCAGCTGTATATATGGTCTGGGTAGCCCGGATGATTACAAGGGTCTTATTGTATCCCTTCGTCCAGGACAGACCAAGGACAGGGATGAAGTAATTAGAGAGCTTATAGCAATAAGATATGAGCGTAATGAGAATGATATTGAGCGTGCTACCTTCAGAGTACGTGGGGATACTGTTGAGATATATCCAGCCCAGGGTGGGGATTATCTTATCAGAGTTGAGTTCTTCGGAGATGAGATTGACAGAATATCAGAGGTTGATCCGATAACAGGCAAGATGCATACTACCCTTCAGCATGTTGCCATCTTCCCTGCCTCCCACTATGTTGTATCACAGGATAAGATTAATGCTGCCTGTGACAGAATTGAGGCAGAACTTGTTGAGAGAGTTAAGTTCTTCAAGAGCAATGACAAGCTGATTGAGGCACAGAGAATAGCAGAGAGGACTAACTTCGACCTCGAGATGTTAAGAGAGACAGGCTTCTGTTCTGGCATCGAGAATTATTCTGGTCCAATGGGCAATAGAAAACCTGGTGAGACTCCAATGTGTCTTATGGACTTCTTCGATGACTTCCTGCTGATTATCGACGAGAGCCATATCAGTATTCCACAGATTGGTGGTATGTATGCTGGTGACAGATCCCGTAAGACCACTCTGGTGGACTATGGCTTCAGACTGCCATCGGCCCTGGATAACAGACCTCTTAGCTTCACCGAATTTGAGCAGCACCTTGACCAGATTTTATTCGTATCAGCTACACCTGGAGACTATGAGGCAGAGCATGAACTCCTTCGTGCAGAGCAGATTATCAGGCCAACAGGACTTCTGGACCCTGAGATTAGTGTGCGTCCGACCAAGGGACAGATTGATGACCTTATATCAGAGATCCGCAAGGAGACTGATAAGAAGAATAAGGTACTTATAACTACCCTTACCAAGCATATGGCGGAGGACCTTACTAAGTATCTTAAGGATGTGGGTATCAGAGTGAGATACCTGCATGCTGATATTGATACACTGGAACGAGCACAGATTATCAGGGATATGCGTCTGGATGTATTCGATGTATTGGTTGGTATTAACCTCCTAAGAGAGGGACTTGATATACCGGAGATCAGCCTTGTGGCAATCTTAGATGCCGATAAAGAGGGTTTCTTAAGGTCTGGAACATCCCTTGTTCAGACCATAGGACGTGCGGCACGTAACAGTGAAGGCCACGTAATAATGTATGCTGACAATATGACTGATTCCATGAAGTATGCCATAAGTGAGACTAACAGAAGGCGTGAGATTCAGCAGGCCTACAATGAAGAGCATGGCATTACTCCGACTACAATTAAGAAGGCAGTCAGGGAACTAATTACCATTACCAAGCAGATAGCTCAGGAGGAGATGCGCTTCGAGAAGGATCCGGAGAGTATGACTAAGGATGAGCTTAAGAAGCTTATGGATAAGATTGAGAAGCAGATGCGTAAGGCAGCAGCAGAGCTTGACTTCGAATCTGCAGCAGAGCTTAGAGACAAGCTCATAGATATTAAGAAGATGTACGTTGATAAGGAATAGACATAATGGCTAACGTAATTAAGATCCGCAAGGCGGCGGAGCATAATCTTAAAGGAATAGATATAGATATCCCAAGAGACAAATTTGTAGTCCTCACGGGATTGTCCGGCTCGGGTAAGTCATCCCTTGCCTTTGACACAATTTATGCTGAGGGACAGCGTAGATATATGGAGTCCATCTCCAGCTACGCAAGACAGTTCTTAGGACAGATGGAGAAGCCTAACGTAGAGCTTATTGAGGGTCTGTCTCCGGCTATTTCCATTGACCAGAAGTCTACTAACAGGAACCCAAGATCAAC
>DCIU01000040.1:11793-13841 GCA_002317245.1 Lachnospiraceae bacterium UBA1718 | reverse complement strand
GTCTTTCTGACACATATCTCCTGCAGTTAATAAGTTGTATTAAGCAGGTGATTGTATGCCAGACATGTTATTTGGCAGATTTGATAATCGACGTGCTTTTGTTGTGTTTATATATTACTTAAAATAAATAAGAATATCAATGCAAATCATCTATATTTTAGACTCTTTAAAACCATCACCCTAACTGTAATTTTATTTTGTACTTGTGCTATAATTCTAACAGCATCTATAAGTCAACAATACAAGGAGCCCTATATGAACTCATTCACCCTTAACCTGAACAAAGAATCACTGCTCGACCTTATGAAGGACTTTAATCTGTTAACAGGAATCAAGATTGCCCTCTTTGATGCGGACGGTAATGAAGTACTATCATATCCAGAGAACCACTGTGAATTCTGCGCACTTATGCGCTCCAATCCTGAGGCTGAGCAGTATTGTCTTCTAAGCAATGCCCAGTCCTTCGAACGTTGCAAGAAGACCAGGTCTATGGAGGTCTTTCACTGTCACGCTGGTCTGATAGAGACTACTGCTCCTCTTATTGAAAATGATTCTATAATTGGGTATATTATGTTCGGTCAGATTACGGATAATTCAGACAGGTTATCTGTCAAGAAAGAGTTAATTGAAGTACTTGAAAAATATAATCTGGATAAGGCTGGCAGAAATGCCTCAACATATGAGATTACCATTAAGAGTGAGGAACAGATTAAGGCGGCTTCCAAGATCTTAGAGGCCTGCACTTTTTACGTACTATTAAAGGATATGGTTGGTCTGCAGCGTGAAACATTCATACAAAATCTCAATACCTTCCTTCTCTCACACTTGGACGAAGATCTGTCAATCGATCGCCTGACCAGTGAATTCAATATAAGCCGCAATAAGCTATATGACTCATGCAACAGGTATCTTGCTGTCGGAATAGCCGAACATATCCGTAATCTCAGAATCGAGGAGGCCAAGAGACTTCTATCGGATACTGAAATGTCCGTTCATGAAATATCTGATAAAGTTGGCTTCACTGACTATAACTACTTCTGCAGAATATTCAAAAAACAGGTTGGTATGCCAGCTCTTGTATATAGAAAAAAGGTGGCAAATTAGCCACCTTTTAACATTTTCTTTATCTAATCTTCATTAACTATAATCATTTAAATTGGTTAAGCCTATATGCTTCTTTGGATATAGGCTTCATTATTTCACCAGTTCCTTTTCAATGCCAATTACTTCATCTAATGGAATATTGCAGAAATCTGCAATCTCTTCTGCTGTCTTTCCAGCTAAAAGCATAGTCGATATTATAGACTGGCGACCCTCCTGTAAGCCTTCCTGACGCCCTTCCTGCAAGCCTTCCTGGCGACCCTCCTGCAAGCCTTCTTGTCGGCCTTCTTCCAATGCCTCCTGGCATCTTATTTCCATTCTATGTTCAAATGTCATATCTAGTGTCATAACCTTTATTACCTCCTGTCCTCTACCTATCAGGAATTCTTCAAGTATATGATTCTCTATGCACCAGTCTATTGCTGTACTGATTGGAGATTCATCATTAATGGATTCATAATATCGTACCTTCTCAACAAACTGAGTATATTCATTCAAAACTATACATTTATTCAGTATGCCGTTATCTGTACCCGAATTAATGTTATATACAGTGCATTTAAGTTCCAGCTCCGGGCTGCATTCTTTATGACTAAACAGTTCAGATAGAAGCATTACTTCTTTATCAGGCCTATTCTTTGTTCCATTATAGAATACAGCAAAATGCGGAGTTGGAATTGTAAGTTTTCCTCCAAATAGATCTTTTTTCTTTAACATCAACTTTAATGTTGAAGCAAGATACAAGAATGCTCTTAGCGGCATATTGGGATTATAGGTACTCTGGTGTTCATAGATGTTTATATTCGCATCCAGAATAAATGCTGCATCATTCCTGATAGTAAGTGAAATACCTTTTTCTAGGGTTACCATTTCTATCAGTTCGGGATCTGAGTAATCAGACCCATTTAATGCATTGTACACTTCCAGTGCATTCCTTTTGTCTTCCA
>DCIU01000040.1:0-11702 GCA_002317245.1 Lachnospiraceae bacterium UBA1718 | reverse complement strand
AATATATCTTTAGTCTTTCTGACACATATCTCCTGCAGTTAATAAGTTGTATTAAGCAGGTGATTGTATGCCAGACATGTTATTTGGCAGATTTGATAATCGACGTGCTTTTATTGTGATTATATCTTAATCAATTATTGTAAGAATTTCAACGCAAATACGTCTATACTTTGTCCTTTTTAAAACTCATAACGGCAAGCCAACTTAGAGGCTACTCTTGTATACAGAAAAAAGGTGGCAAATTAGCCACCTTTTAACATTTATTCCCTTATTACTTTTTAAGTGATACTACTGAAATGATTCTAATTACACATCACATTGCCCCAATGAGTGCATCATACAATTCTACCTGCGCAGCTTCATCCATGCGGCCAGCAAGTCCATCCTTGCCCACCATCTTAAGAATAGCCTCGGCACGGGACTTAATGCCCTTAAGAGTATTAGCATCAGTTAATGCAAATAAGAGGGATTGGACAATCTGTCTTCCGACAAACGTTCTTGCTTCCATTCCGTTCTTGAAGCCCATCATTCGAAGTGTTCCCTTTACAAGCGAGCTTTCCTTAGTGCTTCTTCCGTTCTGAATTGCATACTCACGGTATTTTTCATATGTCTCACGACCAAGACCATTAATTATATACTTATTAATTACGCTCTCGTCTGTCAGACACTTATTGAAGAACTTAACGAACTCACCTGCTTCCTTAACCAGACTCGAAATAGTACCCGTAACATCGACGGAAACCTTGAGGGATGATGACGCAGCACCAGTTAAAAGGTCTATAATATTATCCTGCGTTTTTTCATGCCCATAGGCTGTACCAAGTTTACCAAGGCTCTTATTTCTCTCCATGGATTTCTCTGAGAGTTCCTGTTCTTCCTTGGATATCTTGAACTTCTCTTCTTTGATTGCCTTATTCTGCTCCTCGTAAGATACTTCTCTTGCAATCTCATCGTCCTGAGAGTAGACCTCAGAATCTGCATCTGCATTATAAAGGTTATATGAGTTATATATTCCCATGGCACAGTTAACCAGGTTACCCATATTATCCTTAACCATTGTACCGGCTTTAATCATATGCTCAAGCTCACCAGACATATAAAGCTGCTTAATTCTGTCTCCGACAACCTTCTTATCCTTCCACTTAAGGTATATTTCTCTTCCGCTGTAGTCGGTTCCCTTTCCACCAAAGTCAAAGGAATTCTTGAAATACTTGTAGACGCCCTGGGCATCATATACGATTCCATGGCCTGCATTATATATATCCTTGGCAATTGATATAGAATCCATCATGCCTTCAAGCTTAGTACCCTTAAGCTGCTCAGCCATCTTGCTAAGATCCACATCTGCAATCTGGTCAAAGAGATCCTTATCTGAAGTAAATGATGTTATAAGATTGCTAGCCTGAGAAACATAGGCATTAACCTCAGCAGTTAACTCCGCTCCGAGTTCAGAGCCATGCTCCTTCATGTATTTTGCCAGCTTATCTGCGCCAACCTCAAGCAGACTGTCCTTATCTCCTAAAATCGCCTTGAAATCACCCTTGGTAGCCTTCTGTATTTTATCAGCCATTGACACGCCCTCTTTCTTGAGCGCAACCATGTCAGTGACAGCCTTGTTAACCGAATCAATTGGGACAAGGCCACCAATAGTTTCGAACATATCGATAATGTCATCCACGCCGGATTCTTTGAACATATCTGATATCAGTCTGTCCTCTACCATTCCATCAGTATTAACTACCTTTGTGAAGCTGCTGCCTGTATCATTGCCATCCTCATCCTTGAATCTATTCTTGTCACGCTTAAGCATTACCTTGCACACATTCTGTGATAGGGTTGCAGTTGTATAGATTGCATTGCCGGCAGCATATAACCAGCCTTCCTTAGATCCCTTCTTGTCAAGAGTGTCGATTGCATCCTTGAAATTCTTAAGGTTCAGAGCCGCAATATCCTTATGGAGCTCCTGGGTTGAATTGAACTGTACATATAAGTCCGCAACCTGATCCTTAAGAAGGTTAATCATATTGGTATACTTCTTAGTCTCCTCTATGTTCTTCTTGTCGCTCATGAAGGCAGCAAGCATCTCACCTGTAGCCTTAAGGTCAACAGCCTTAACAATGTCTCCTGTAGTAGAGAAAGAATCATTATGAAGCTGATCCTTAAGAGTTTTCAGAGCCTTCTCATTCTTTTCATCCGTCAGGCTATCATCAGGTTTGAAGTCATTTATAGCCTTCTGATCCTTATCCAGAGTCTTAGGCTTATTAACAATATTCTTCATAATATTGCCAGCCATGACTGCGATGCCCTTTGTTTTTTCAATAAGCTCCTTAGCACGCCCATCTTTTTCGAAATGTGCAGCATACTTAGCCACAACATCACACAGATCCGAAATACCAAGCTGCTCAACTATATTGTCCGAGCCATCAAGCATTCCCTCCTTATTACCAGAGCTCTTTCTACCTGTCATCATCTGCATGAGCTTGTCAACCTTACCGCCGATTGTTTTCATACCTGACATAGTATCAGCTATTAACTGGACCTTGCCTGATTCATCATATTTAGAGAATACTTTAATTACATCTCCAAGACTTTGTTCTGACATAAGTGACAGAAGCTTCCTATCAGTACTCATGTCTGTAGTGAAGGCATCATAAGCGTCCTTAAGCTCATTGAAGGCCTTAATAGAAGTATTATAGAATTCTGTGGCAGTCTTAGCTCCCTTCAGAATGTCCTTAGCCGTCTCATTATTTGCAGTATCAGTATTAATGGTTTCTGCCAATGTAACGATTGATGTAGCGTCAAATCCCTGCATCTTATATCTGGTAGAGCGCTCTGAATTAGCCAGTATAACAATCTTTTCTATACTCTGATTGATAGCACTTATCTGCTTCTCATACTTCTCTAATTCAGGGTGACCATCAAGCACCTTCATATTTTCGAAAAGGTCGGTCATAACCGTTGCATTTTCGTAATAGTTCTGTAGCCCATGGTTCTTGCAGAATACTGCTACAAGTTCTCTTTCAGTAAGACCTGTCTTCGTATCTACTGCTGCCTTCTCGGCCTCCTTGATTGCTTTAGCGAAGCTGTCATTTATGAACTGATATCTCTCTTCAGACATCTTCTCCTTAGTCGTTGTTGTCCATACTGCCGTTACAAGATTTTCACCTTCTAATTTTTCAAAGGACACACTAATACCCTGAGCATCGGCAAGCTGGCTTAGTCTCTCAGCAATCGCCATGCTCTGGACAGATGTACCATTTAACAGAGTATCCATCTTATAGGTGGATACATATGGGTTCTTCTTCTTTTCTTCCTCATCCTTTGTCGGATTAGCCCCGTTTAGCGCCACCTTGGCGAGTTCGGATTCCTTTTTAACCACGTTAACTGATAATTCTTCAGGCTTTACGAACTCTTCACCTGTTAATGCCTTGTACTTTGCCTTAGCAGCCGCCTTTTGTTTATCCGTAGCTTTTTCGTCCTGAACCGTATCAAATATTTCATCTTTCTCTTTTCTAAGCATTGTCTCAGATGTCTTAACAAGATTCAGTCTCTCTTCACTTTCTGCTTTTGCAGTTGCATCGTGCTTAGCCTTCAGTGCTTTAAGTTTGATATATTCAGCTTCAAGGTCCTTGATTTTGCCCGCCTGAGCAGGTGTTAATTTTTCATCCTCATTATCATTAGCTGCATCTTTTATGGCACTTATTTCTTTTTTTATAGCCTCCATGCGAGCATTTGTATCGGCACTGGCAGTATTATGAGCCTCTATTTTCTTATCAAGCTTAGCTACAAGCACTTCATTTCTGGCACTTGCAGAAGCAGTACCGGTTCCATTTAAGAGGAAGCCTGATTTATTGACCTCATTCATCTGGTTAGTGCTTAATACCAGACCAAGAAGCTTCTTCATATTGCCTGTCGGAACTATATCCATCATCTTCTTTCTTGCACGGCTTGCAAGGAAGCGTGATGTTCTCGAATACTCAGAGTTAAGATTCTTTCTAATAAGTCCATAGTTGAACTGGAAAGAACCAATCTTCTCATAGTCACCAAGAGAACGGAGCATCTCCTTATCCTCGTAGTAGCTATTCTTCTCAAGTTTGGCACGATTAACGAACTGAAGAGCATTCCTGAACAGCTCCCAGTCAATAGCTGTGTCTCTGCTACTAGCAAACTTTTCAAGGGCATAGCAGTTCTCTAATTCCTTTTTACTGAGGTCATCAGCAACCTGTGTTGATAGCAGACTCTGCATTGCAAGGTAGTGGTTATTAGGTCCAACATTAAGCTTTGAACCATTTCTTGAATACTTAACATACTCGTCTAAAAGCGCATATCTTCCATCCGCATTAACGTAGTTCTGCTCCATTCCAAGTATCAGTGACTTGTACTTATTCTTACAAGAAATATCAAGAATATCTCTATGCTCAAGCGCTCTTATAAAGAGTGCCTTATCCTCTTCACTGAGTGACTGGAAGCCAAATACAAGGTCCTTCTCGTCATCGGTGACGGCATTCTCATTAAGCATCCTGTCGAAGGATGTGTCACCGAAGCCCTTATCACTGGAAGTCTGTGCCTTAAGCTTTTCGTACTCATCTATCGCCTTTACATTACCTGACTGAAGGATCCAGTCTGAAGACCTCTTAACCGCCATCAGTCTGCTCTCGTCAAGCTTAAGCTCATCCATGAATATGAAAGCTTCCTCAAGCAGGCGCCAGTCAATAAGAGTCTTTCTTTCGAAGGAAGATCTCTCGAACTCACTTACTGACCCGCCAGTTATCTCTACATCATCCCTAAGCTGGAATGACAGAAGCGTTGTCAGGGCTGTTGTAACTTTCGCCTCTGACTTGGAATCTCTCATAAGGTCAAGCTTGGTATTATTGGTAGCAAGATACTGACTCTTGATAATATCACGTTTCTTACCATTTACGCGTTCAACTGTATCTCCTGTTGCAACTGCCTTGGTCTTGTAGTCAAGAATAGTTCTGTCCTGAAGAACCGTTACAAGAAGCTGTAGCTCTGAATCTTCCAGCTTAAGCAGTCTGTCGAAGAGATTTTTCCTGTTTGTTCTTCCAAAAATGCCCTTAACTGAGTCTTCGGTGCCAAAAGCAGTCTTATCAGAATTTGCAATGGTTGTAAGTGCATTCCTGAATGAGAACAAATCATGCGGCTTATTATCATTAAGTGCAAGCAAGTTGCTCTTATGGTATCCCAGATTACCAGCCTGCTTAAGTGATACTCTTGCATCTCCAAGTATTGTAAGATTACATGTATCCTGCTGCTGTTTCTGTCCTCTTGCAGCTTCAACAATTGTATATGCTGCATCAAAAGCAGCCGAATTAAGTACAATTCTATCCTTCTGCCCTATGAGATCTCTGACCTTCTTCTCAAGAGGATTATACTTACTTGCCTGCTTGTCATAGAGAACGGCAAGAGCAGCCTCGAAGTCTACACTGAACTTCTTGTTTTCGCCACTAATATAAGCCTTATATGCTGATTCAACTGCCTCCTTACGCTTCTCACCATTGACCTTGTCAATTATAGACATAGTGCCCGCATTAACGTCGAAGTCTGATGGCGAACCAATGGACAGTGCTGCCGCGAAGAGTAGTTTCTCATCACTTGACAGAGACTTATACTTTTTAATCAGAGACTTATCATTAGAGTTAGCTATGATACCGTTAAAGTCTTCGAGTCCCTTCTGGCCATAGTAGAACTTCTCATCCAGATGGTCATCCGCACTGGATACACGCTGGGCTAATAACTGCTTATAATACTCATTACTTTCTGTGAAAGTATTATATATTTCGTCAATATATGCCTGGTCAACTGCAGGGAGATTTCCATCAGCCTTCTCAAGATCTGCCAGAATTCTCTCACGAATAATTGGCAGGAATCCCTTAAGCTGCATCTCTTTATTAGCATTAGCCTGCTCCAGAGTCATTGGCTCCATATCCTGTCCAGGCAGCTGGCTCAAATAGTATTTGTTATCTTCAACAGGATCAATCTTATCCTTAAGTGCCTTTATTACATTAGATGTATACTCAAAGTAACGCTGTCTGTCGTTTACAAAGCGCACGAACTCATCCCTGCTCATTGTGAATGCAGCAAGGTTAGCAGCCTTGGTAAAGTCATTATACTCAGCTATCATTAACGGATGTGTAAGGAAAGCTGGAATCGTCTGAATCTTCTTATTTAGGTCTTCTACCTCCTTAAACTGCTGGTACTCTACATCCCTGGCGACATCCATTTTAGGTATAAGCTTTTCAGGATTCTTTTCCTCAAACTTAACATCCTCAACGAACTTCTTGGCAGCCTTCTTAGCAGCCTTCTCTTCCTTTTCCTTGTTAGCCTTTTGTTCCTTCATTGCCTTCTTGAAAAGCTTTAATCTTCTCTTGGCAATATCATCAAGTTTCTCTACGTCGATTGAATTAATATCAAACAACTCATCAACAATAGTATCAGAAACAACCTCGAAGCCATTAGGATCCTGAGTAACCTGCTGCTTATGAACCTTATGCATAAGTTCAAGGCCAAAAGAGCCCTCAGCGTTATACTGAATTCTTTTGAATTCAATAGTATTATCCCCTGTAATTCTTCTAAGTTCCCTGACTGTTCTCTCTTCCTCCGCAGTGCCCTTTACAGATTTCAGTTCCTTCTTATCTTCTTCTGAAACAATAACGAAATCATCAGCATATTTCATGCCAACAAGTCTATTAGCAAGTTCTTTTTTAAGAGCCTTGTATTTGTTCCTGTTTCTCTTAATTATTTCTTCTTTTTCAGCATCAGTTTTACCCTCTAATTCAGCCAAAGTGGTATTACCAAGCTTACCAATTTCATCCTGAATAGCCGTATAGAGCACGGACGGATCAATATCCACCTTGCCATCCTTTAACAGTCGGGCAGGGTCAGAATTATCATAAAATCTGTGTCTCTTGGCATCTGATGGAATATCATGGGATTTGGTATGAATAAATGTCCAGATAGCCGCACGCGAAGCATCGAAGACAAGGTCCTCATCCTTAATCTTCTTGCCTGCATTTTCCACATGCTTTATCTGGTCCTTAAGGTTCATATAGACACCCATGAGCCAGAGAATCTCGTTATTCAAATCGACAAATTTATTCTCATATACATATTCAGCAAGGAATGATTTAAGAGTTGCAGGCACTCTGTTCTCAAGCTTCAATTTCTTAAGTGAAGCTTCAACCTTTGCCATACAAGTCCTAGCCACATCAGTTGTATATCCCTTACCAGTCTTCTCATCCAGATATACTGATGGACGCTCTGCTATCTTCAGGTTAAGTTTTCTAATGGTATCAAAGTCCTTATCCTTCTCGATACCCTTCTTCTTCATATCATCAACAGTAGATTCAACAAGACGATTATGAGCAATGCTTGCTTCACTGTCTCTAATTGTCTTCCCAATTTCCTGAAGCTTCTTCAGGCGGGCATTATTACCCTGAATATCATCATATTTATACTTAACCTTGAAACCCTTAACTAATACATCCGCAGAGTTCTCCTTAATATTAGTAAGGTAGTCCTTTACATACTTCTTAAGCCCCTTCTTGTCAGCAACAAGGAGTTCGAAGAACTTAGGATCATTCTGTGCAGCAGTAATGATAGCATCAATACCGCCCTTCATTACATTCTCAGAATACTGGAATATCTCATCTAAGCGTTCATTAAGAGAGGACTGACTAGCAATCTTGGTCTTCATTACCATATCCTCATACTTGTTGAGGGCTGGTGCCCACTCATCCACTGTTGCAGGCACATCTCGAAGACAGGCTTCCTCTATCATGTCATAATTATTGCTAATGAACTGTTCCATTATGAAGGCAAAGTGAGACTTACCAGCCTTAAGGAATGGCTTGAATCCATAAGATAATTTCTCAATGAATTTTCGGACTTCTTCATCACTTCCATTAAGATTAGCAATAATCTTAGGGCTTCTAAGCAGGCTCTTTGCTATAAGTGCAAATTCACCATTATTATATTCAAGCAGTCGTTCCATATTCTGCTGAAGTCGGTCTAACTTTTCATCGCTGGCATCCTTAAGATCATTATTTGTAAAAATCGAATGCCACTTAGTTACTGCTTCATCAAAATTCTTAACGCCGAAGTGCTCAAGGTTATACTTCTCCGCAGCCAGTCTTTCAGTCTTAGTAGGCAGATCAGTCTCCTTCATGCCTGAGATAAATCTGGACAGTTTTATCTCTGATTCAGGATCTATTGAACCATTTTCAGCCTTACTTCTAACCTCTTTAATCCTATTAGCTAAAAGCTCACTGGCCTTACTAAGAGCCTTTTCATAGTTATCATTATTGCTGTCTAATAGGCTGCCAGCAAACATACCCTTAGTAGAGAACATATCAAAGCCAGAGTCAAAGAGCATGAACTCGCCCGAGATATCAAGACCTGACTTGTCCGCCTCCTTCTTCGCATTTGTGAAGAATATAGCTATTCTGTTCTTTAGTTCATCAATATCAGTTCCATACCTTGTAGCATAGTTGTCAAGTATGTCATGTAACGAGTCCTTATTAAGTACAACATCAGCTTTGGCCTTGCCATTAAGCAGGCACTTAACCTCATTATCAGCAAGAGCGATAGCCTTAATCACATCAAACAGGCTGTCTTCACCGCCACCAATAACCTGCCAATCATCCTCGTTAGTAGTATCTAAATGGGCAGACTTGGCAAGTTCCCATATATTATGGGCAACCTGCTGCTTCTTAATACGCTCAATTGTTGCATTATCAGCCTCTCTTACTCTGATTCCCCACATTTTTTCGAACCAGATAGATTCTCCTGCAATGTTCTCATAATTATAGTCGATAGTTCTATCTGCATCAGTAGTTCCAAGGAGGCTACCATGGAAGAGGTTATCATGGTGTACTCTCTGCTTCTCGCTCTCCTTTTCCATCTTCTCAGCCATTGCGGTTGCTCTATACGCTGCAACTCCGAATGACAAGCCACTCATAAGTCCACGTGCGACACACTGCATCTTCAGTTTGCCTTCGTGGTCCTTCCAGCTGTCTAGCGCACTCTTATATTTTGAGATTCCGTCATACACTATGTCTGTAAGCTCACTTATCTCCTCATAACCCAGGAGTTCAAGAGCTTCCACATTCTCTGCTGACAGATTAGGGAACTTCTCCTTGATGGCAGCATTATTACGGATACATTCCAAGAACATATCCATCTTCTCATCATCACTATAATTATCGAATATATCCTGGGCTCCATCTCGTCCGAAAAGGAGTTCATTAAGCACAAGATTCTTATAAGAATTCTGAATTTCATCAGGTTCTTTTCTGTCCAGGCGTCTGTAGGCCTTAAGTTCATCATTATCAAGCAGATACAGAGACGAAGGATTCTTAAGGAAAGAATCTGTAAGAAGTCTTACATCGCTAAGATTACTGCCAAGGTATCTAACACCAAGGGCTTCCTTAATTTTTCCAAGTACTTTTCTCTTGTTATTTGCTGTCAGATTAGTATCGTCCAGCATCTCCTCTATGGCCAGATCATGGAACTCCGCCTTTGCCTTAAGTTGAGCTATCTTTTCGATAAACTTATCGCCATCAAGTTCAAAGAGTTTCTGTATGAAATCGGATTTCATGACCTCTCTGTTTTTAGCATACATAGGGAATTCCTTAGCGAATTCCTTATATTTATTCTCAAGCTTATCATTGACAGCAAAAAGACCGAATTCTCTGCATGCACATTTTGTCTGGATTCTATATTCAAGATCCACGTTAACTGGCAGAAGGAGGTCCTCACCCATAAGTTCCATAATGAAGTTCTTAAGCTTCGTAGCAAAAGCCTTATTGCCGTGAGTACACTCGTAGAAAGCTCCATTATCAACATAATTCTCAATATAGGCTTCATGGGCTTCCACACGACTATTGAACAGCAGAAGGAGGCGGGTCATAATTGCATTATCAGCAGCGTCAAGCTTTGTCCTGTTATCTGACAGAAGGAAGTCTGATAATAGTCTAACAATAGAATCCTTAAGAGTACTCTCTCCAACCTTGACACCTAGATATTTGCCAAGGGTCCATTTCTCCACATCAATACCAGCAATGCCCTTCTCGATCATCTCCAGACGAGCCTTGTTGAGTTCAGCCATTTTTTCCTGCTCTGTGTAGGCCACGTGAACTCCTGTGGCCCGTTCAATCTCAGCTCTCTTAGCCGCTTCTCTCTCCTTTTCTTCCTGCTTCCTCTTCTGAATGTCTGCAATTCGCTGGTTAATCTGCTCTTTTAGAGCCGCATCCATATTCTTATCAGCCAGATACAGGTCCTCACCGAATTTAGTAAGATCTACTTTAAGTTCACCAGTTAAGATGCCAAGTACCTCATTATCGTCATGCTTAAGGAAGCTGTATACATTCTTTTTTTTCAGCTTATCAAGGTCAATTGCATCCTTACCAGCACCAATCTCACGCTTCTTTGCTTCAGCCTTTTCCGCATCAATCTTACTTCTTCTTGCTTTCTGAAGCTCGGCATTTTGTGTTGCTCTCTCATCTTCCCATACTGGGGCCTTAAGCTCGCTAATAGTCTTCTGCAGAGTAACGAATTTACTCTTCTCATGCACAGAATGATTCTTAAGAGCCAGTCCAAGACTGAGGAACTGAAGCAATTCCTCAGTTCTTCCCTTTCGCTTAATCCTTTCGGCTCTAGTCTCCTCATTGGCATTAACATTCTGTCGATCTTCCTTGTAATTGTCGAATTCCTTATTGACAGAATTATTTAGTATTCTTACAAGCTCTTCCTTGCTGCACTTCTCCACATATCGCTTCATATACTTGTAATATGGGGACATGATGAATGAAGATCTTACTTCCATATAGTCCTTGATATCCTTAAGGGCTTCATATTTGGTAAGTAGTGGATACAGAACATCCCTCTCGACCATACTAAGACTGCTCTTAGACAGGAAGTGATAATAAGCACGTTCACCATTAACTAACTGCTCATCCAGAATCTTCTTCCTTGCCACATAATTCTCTGCAAATTCCTTGTCATCACCCATCTTAAGGGTGGCAATATCAAAATTCTTGAGATCATTAAGAGCTCTCTTAATCTCATTCTCTGAGCAATCCTTAGGCTCCTTATGTTTTACAGTATTCTTCTTTTCTGTGTAGAGGTCTCCACGCATCTTCTCAGAACGCTCCGAGTATCTCTTAAT
This sequence comes from Lachnospiraceae bacterium UBA1718, assembly GCA_002317245.1. GTDB lineage: Bacteria > Bacillota > Clostridia > Lachnospirales > Lachnospiraceae > Colinaster. Next base: position 517 of record DCIU01000040.1, on the reverse strand, counting down.
AGTCTTGCTATGAGTCTTCTTAAGAGTTGCTGAGAGTCTTACGTCAGTAAGGCCATTATATGCATTATTAAATGACAGATTATCCCCGCGCTCCATGCTGTACCTGTCTTCTCTCTGAAGATTATCACGTACAAATTGTGCGAAATCTTTATTTAAATAATCTGGTCTTTGTTCCTGGACCTGTACCTGCTGTACGGGCTGGGTCTGTACCTGTTGTACTGGTCCACCAGCTCCCTGTCCATTATTGTCTCCTGGCATTATGCTACCTCCTCTCGCATTACTCTGATTCCTGACATAATTAGTATATCCGTCCAATCTCCTCGAAGCATTTCTTCCGTCACTAGGAAACCACACTTCTCAAGAAACAACCTTGTACCGCTCATCTCTAAGGACATTTCATATATATCCTCTTCGCCCGCAGGTATCATCTTGCTGGCTAGAAGATGAATGGCTTCTATCTCCCTTAATATGCACTCAGCTATAAGTCTCTCCACCAGTGCCCTGCCTATTCCATGCA
>DCIU01000017.1 GCA_002317245.1 Lachnospiraceae bacterium UBA1718 | reverse complement strand
TGTTGTGAGAAGATCTCAATTAAGGCAACTAAGTGCCCACATTGCGGATCTGATGTAGAATAATAAGTATTAATAGTATTAGGACTATAAGCCTCGCTGTTTAATACAGTGGGGCTTTCTTTGAGAAATTATGGCATTTGATGGAATTACGGTGGCAGCCATCGTACATGAACTGAATGAGAGATTAATAGAGGGTAGGATCTACAAGATTGCCCAGCCGGAGAAGGATGAACTGCTTCTCACAATTAAGGCCGGCGGCAGCCAGTACAGGCTGGTATTATCTGCGAATCCAACCCTTCCATTAGTGTACCTTCATAGTGAGAACAAGATCAGTCCGGCTGTGGCTCCAGCCTTCACCATGCTTCTTCGTAAGCATATTCAGAATGGCAGGATTATATCCATTACCCAGCCTGATTTCGAGCGAATCATCGACATTGAGATTGAGCATCTTGATGAACTTGGCGATATCTGCCGTAAGCACCTAATCATCGAGCTTATGGGCAAGTACAGCAATATTATCTTCGTTAATTCAGAAGGCAGAATATTAGACAGTATTAAGCATGTCAATGCTATGACAAGCTCTGTACGAGAGGTATTACCAGGCCTGGATTACTTCATTCCTAAGCAGGAGGGCAAGTACAATCCGCTTAATGTTAACGCCACTGACTTCCTCGATATCATTAAGAACCACAAGCCATCCGGTGAACTCTATAAGGTCATATACGGCAGCTTCACAGGCCTATCACCAATGATTGCCACTGAACTCTGCGAAAATGATAGGGGGGGACAGGGACCCCATATCATTTTGTCAGCCGACAGTAACTCCGAGATGGTATTAGCTGACCAAGAGGCTTCTAAGATACTGGCAGATAACTTCATCCGGACAATGGACCGTGTGAAGGCAGGTGATTTTACTCCTGTAATGCTGTATGAGCGAGGAATCCCCAAGGACTACTGTATGGTTCCTGTATATAGCTATGCCAAGGAGAATATAAGGCCCTGGGATTCGGTATCAGAACTTCTTGTGAACTTCTACAGTGAGAAGGAAGCGGCTACCCGTGCCCATCAGAAGTCTGCAGATATAAGGAAAATTGTTCAGACTATCTTAGAGCGTGATGTGAAGAAGTATGACCTTCAGCTTAAGCAGCTGAAAGATACTGAGAAGATGGATAAGTACAGGGTATATGGTGAACTGCTGCATACCTATGGATATGCGGCCAATCCTGGTGACAGATTCATCGAAGTAGATAATTACTATACTAACGAAAAACTTAGCATCCCTCTTGACGAAAAACTCAGTGCTATGGAGAATGCCCAAAAATATTATGATAAATACAACAAGCTCAAGCGTACCAAGGAAGCCTTAGAAGAGCTGACAACCAGTGTCAAGGCTGAGATAGATCATCTTGAGAGTATACTCAGTGCTCTCGATTTTGCATCGAAGGAAGAAGACATTAACGAGATTAAGGAAGAGATGATTGAGTCTGGATATATCAGGCGCAAGGGCGGCAAGAATAATAAGCAGCGCTTCAAGAGTAAGCCGCTTCATTATATAAGTAGCGATGGCTTCCATATGTATGTGGGTAAGAATAACTTCCAGAACGACGAGCTGACCTTCAAGGTAGCTAACGGCGGAGACTGGTGGTTCCATGCCAAGAACATACCGGGGTCTCATGTGATTGTTAAGTGCGAGGGACAGGAATTGCCTGACAGGGCCTTCGAGGAGGCTGCGAGCCTTGCAGCCCACTATTCCAAGGGGGCTAATTCGGATCGTGTGGAGATTGACTATCTTCAGCGCAAGAATGTGAAGAAGCCTAACGGCTCCAAGCCTGGCTTCGTGGTATATTACACCAATTATTCCATGGTTATTGCTAATGACATATCGGCACTGACTTTGGTAGAATAATTATATATAAACATATGTGGAGGGAGAAATATGTTAGAAACAATTAGTAAGGCGCTGGACGCCATTGACAGCTTCGTATGGGGTGTTCCGCTTATCGTGCTTATTCTCGTAGTAGGAATCTTCTTAACTATCAGACTTAAGGGACTTCAGTTCACTAAGTTAGGCAAGGCAATTAAGCTTATCAAGGCAAATGAGAAGAGTGGTGAGCACGGTGAGGTATCAAGCTTTGGTGCTCTCTGTACAGCGCTCTCAGCAACTATCGGAACTGGTAACATTGTCGGTGTAGCGACAGCCCTTGTTACAGGTGGACCTGGAGCTATGTTCTGGATGTGGATTGCTGCATTACTTGGTACAGCTACTAAGTTCGCCGAGTGTATGTTGGCAGTTAAGTATCGTAGTGTTGAGGAAGACGGACACATTGTTGGTGGTCCATTCTACTATATAGAGAAGGGTATGGGAGCTAACTGGAAGTGGCTTGCCAAGATTTTCGCTTTCTTTGGAGTGGGAGTTGGTCTCTTCGGTATCGGAACATTTACACAGGTTAATGGTATCTCAAGTGCGGTTAATAACTTCTTCGACCCTAACAATGCGATGTCAGTAGTATTATTTGGCAGAACATATTCCTGGACAGTAGTAATTACCGGAGTTATCCTTACAATCTGTGTTGGGCTTGTTATCATTGGTGGTCTTAAGAGAATCTCTAAGGTTGCAGAGGTTATCGTTCCATTTATGGCCGCATTATATGTTGTATTTGCATTACTGGTTATCATCTGCAATATTACCAAGGTTCCAGCAGCTTTCGTTGAAATCGTACAGTGTGCCTTTGGTATGAGAGCAGTATGTGGTGGCGGACTTGGTGCCATTATCATCGCTATGCAGAAGGGTATTGCAAGAGGTATCTTCTCTAATGAGGCAGGTCTTGGTTCTGCTCCAATCGCAGCTGCAGCAGCTGTAACAGACGAGCCAGTACAGCAGGGTCTTATCAGCATGATGGGTACAGTAATTGATACACTTATCATCTGTACATTAACAGGCCTTACAATTGTCATCACAGGTGCATGGGATATGGGACTTGAAGGTGTAGCTGTTACCACCAAGGCATTCCAGATGGGTCTTCCACTACCTAACCAGGTCGCTGGATTTGTCCTTATGATCTGTCTTGTATTCTTCGCATTCACAACAATCCTTGGCTGGGACTACTACTCAGAGAGATGTCTTGAGTATCTGACAAACGGTAACATGAAGGTTGTTAAGACATACAGATGGTTATATATTCTTGCCATCTTCATTGGACCATATATGACAGTAGCTGCTGTATGGACAATTGCAGATATTTTTAACGGCCTTATGGCCCTTCCTAACCTTATTGCACTGGTTGCCCTTAGCGGAGTAACTGTTGCGGAAGTTAAGAGGTATTTTGATAAGGTTAAGTTGGACTAAATAGAAAGAACATTATGTGTTCCCCTCAGCTTTAGGGCCAATGGTATTAAGTTAAGCCGTTGACAAGAATAAAAATTAAGACAGTCACAATTCTGAAAAGAAAAGTGGCTGTCTTTTTTATTGACATTAGTTCTGCTTTGCTTTAATATAACTACTGAAGAAACGAGTTTGTTACCACACAGCTATGGCTCAAGTGGGTTGCTTGTTTCTTTTTTTATGTTCACCATATCATAAAGATATAATTTATCATCTGAAGCGTGTCTTACTAACATCTCAATTCTAAAGATATTAAATCTTTCAATTTCGCCATTTTCAAGATATACAGGTAATGCAAACCTTGTTGTAAAACGATACCAACCATATTTAGCATCAGTATTATGCTTTGTTTTTAGATTTTCCTGCCATCTTTTGTTATTAGCAAAACTTAATAATACAGGAATTTCTTGTGTTGCATTTGCTTTTGCTTTTATGTTTGCTCCCTTTAATCGAATAGTATCGGCTGACCCCTTAATTTCTTTAGGAAAATCCGAACCAATATAGATAATATCTGAGGTTTCAATAACTTCATAGCTACTATCTATATATTCCATTAAGTATTCTTTTATTTCGGTCCAGTCAATATTTCTATTGCTAAATCTTACATCGGAAATAACCACAATAGGATTATTATTTGCATCATAAGATATAGTGCAAGAGTTTGGGATATATATGAAGAATTTTTCAATTAACGCATCAGTATTATATTCCTTATAATCGCTACAATTAGCATACTCTTCATGTTTTTCAAGATGCTCTAATATTCTTGTAGCCAAATCCTCTGTAAGGTCTTCTATATATCTACCGCATAATTTACATTTGTACATATTTTCTCCAATCCGCCATCGTTACCTCCGTGGCGGGTAAACAACCTATGAAGCATTTAATTCCTCAAGATAGGCTAATGTACCACCAATAATACGCCCTCCTTTTCATATTTTTCACAATCGGGATAATCTGCCGAACGGCACATAAATAATAACTGTGAATGAATTATTAGAATAATTGAACTATATCACGGCAAGAGGAATCTGACAACCATAGCCCCACTTCACTTAGCTACTACAGTAAAGTTTTGATTGACAAAATCTCATAAATTATTATAATTAAGTTAATTGTATATGAGAAACCGATGAGAAAGAGTAAGTAGGTACTGCCAAGTGTCTATGAGAGAGTTACGGGTGGTGAGATCGTGACAGATAATACAGTATTGAATGGGCTTTCGAGGGCGCGGACAAAGGGGGAACCTGAGTATCCTGCGACGTGAGGCATACGTTAGTTGCGAAGGATGTGTTAGCATCCAGTGAGAGTGTGGTAATCACAAATCAAGGTGGCACCGCGGATAGATAGTTTATTCGTCCTTGACAGAATAAGGGTATTCTGTCAGGGACTTTTTATTTGCCAGAAAGGAGGCATCCGGAACCCCGGAGAACCGATATGAATTTTTATCCATCTTTAGACGAAGTTAAGCAGATTGCATCGGAAGGAAAATACGATATCGTTCCAATCGCCTGCGACATATTATCAGATGCTTACACTCCAATTGAGGTAATGAGAATTCTGAAGAATGTATCTACTCACTGCTACATGCTCGAATCAGTGAGCGGCGACGAGGTGTGGGGAAGATACACATACATGGGTTATGACCCTAAGATGTCAATCACCTGTGTGGACGGCGTGGTGACAACGGGAGACATCACAGTCAAGGTAGATAACCTGGAAGACTTCATTAGAGGAATTATGAATGGGAAAAAGAGCCCGAGACTTAAGTGTCTTCCATCTTTCACTGGTGGACTCGTGGGATTCTTCTCATATGACTTCTTAGGTTACAGCGAGCCTGCAGTAAGGGTGCCAGTAGAAGACGAAGAGAACTTCAAGGACTTGGATCTGATGCTCTTTGACAAGGTAATCGTCTTCGATAATCACCTTCAGAAGTTAATACTGATTGCCAATGTTGAGCTTAGTGACTTAGAGACTAACTACAACAAGGCAACAATTGATCTTAAGAATATGGTTAACCTCCTTAAGACAGGTGAGAAGAAGGAAGAGCCAGTAGGAAGACTTCTTGGCGAGCCAACACCACTTTTTAATAAGGAACAGTACTGTGACATGGTTAACAAAGCTAAGAACTATATTAAGGAAGGAGATATCTTCCAGGTGGTTCTTTCCAACAGATTATCAGCTCCTTATGAAGGAAGCTTACTTAACGCTTACAGAGTACTTAGAACAATTAATCCATCGCCATATATGTTCTACTTCTCAGGAACGGATGTAGAGGTCGCTGGAGCTTCTCCAGAGACTCTGGTGCAGTTAAAAGACGGAGTGCTGCACACTTTTCCACTTGCTGGTACAAGACCAAGAGGCAAGACAGAGGA
>DCIU01000051.1:609-3723 GCA_002317245.1 Lachnospiraceae bacterium UBA1718 | reverse complement strand
TGCAGGGCATGTCAGAGCACCTGGGATATCTTAATGAGGAGATGAACAGCTCAAGCAATACTGTCATTGACGATATGTCAGATGTCAACGACTCCTTTAATAAGATTATGCTTCTCTTCACGGATGCCATGGATGGTGCCTTAGATGGAGAATATGCTGACAGATACGAGGACGAATCCTTTGCAGTAGCAGAGGAGTGTATAGATGGAACAGTCGCTGACAGTTATAATACTGGTACTATATCAGGTGACCTGGATGTTGCTGGTATCGCAGGAGCCATGGGAATCGAATACGATTTCGACCTTGAAGGTGACGTGACAGGTGCTAGTGATTCCAGGGTTAATTCTACCTATAAGACTAAATGTGTAGTTCGTGCCAATAAGAATGAGGGAAGAATTACTGCCCAGAAGAATTATGCAGGTGGTATTGCAGGAATTCAGGAGATGGGTACAATTCTCTACAGTGAGAATTATGGACGTATCGCAAGTAATACAGCGGATTACGTAGGAGGTATTGCGGGTAACAGTATCTCAAGCATTAGGAACTCTTACTCCAAGGGCATTTTGTCAGGCGGAGATTATATAGGTGGTATTGCGGGATATGGTCATGAGATATATGATTCCTATGCCATTCCATCAATAATAGAGGCTGACAGTTTCTTCGGCGCAATAGCTGGAGAGGTTGACGATGACTGTAAGCTGCGTGACAATTTCTTCGTGTCGGAGGAGTTAGCCGGAATAGACAGAATAAGCTACAGCGGAATGGCTGAGCCTGTTTCATATAGCCGACTTCTTACTCTTGAGAATCTGCCAGATGATTTCAAGAAGATGAAGATTACTTTCCTCGTTGATGATGAGGTGATCGGAAGCAAGGAGATCAGCTATGGCATGACAATGATTGAGAGTCAGTATCCGGATTCCATTCAGGAAGAAGACTATTATATCGACTGGGATACGACAATTGTCCATGATGTAACAGCTGATATGGAGATAATTGGTGAGCCTGCCCTCTACAGGACTACGATAGCCAGCTCACAGCTTCGTACCAACAATCAGTCTGTAGTCTTAGTTGACGGCAAGTTTAAGGACAGTCAGGTGCTTAAGGCTAAGGAGCTTACAGAGTCTGACAGTGATAATACCCTTGGAACATTCGCTGAAGGATGGAAGATAAGAGTACCTAAGGACGGACAGAGTAGTCATCAGTTCAGATTACAGCTTCCAGAAGAGATTAAAAAGGCTGCAATATATGTTAAGACTGACGGAAAGTACAGAGAGACTGACACGACCACAATGGGCATGTATCAGCTCTTCGACGTTGAAGGCCAGGAGGTAAGTATCATAATTGTTGATAAGAGCACACCGGACTGGGTATATATAGCCTGCATCCTGGGCGGCCTGGCAGTAGTAGGAACAGTTGCTAGCTTACTTATAGGCAGGAAGAAAAAGAAAAGTCCTAAGAAGCCTGGAGGAAAAGAAAAGAAGGGTCAGCTTAAGAAGAAGACTAAGAAGGCCAGAGAAGCAAGAAAAGAAATAATAGAAAATAGCATTGAGAAGGCACAACAACTTCTTGAAGAGGCTAGGGATGACTCGCCAAGGGGCGAAAAATAAGCATTTTATTGGGTCAGTTTTGTAAAAAAACTGACCCAAAAATTTTTTTTAAAAAGGTATTGACAGTCATTGAATACTTGTATACAATGATACACAGATAAAGCAAGAGCGCTTTGTGGACATAGGTCTACAAGGCGCTTTTTTCTTTTTCCGCAGAAAGAATAACAGAAGGAGAAATGGTTATGGAAAAGAAAATACCTGAATTGTACGGAAGTTTAGTTTTCAATGACAAGGTCATGAGAGAGAAGTTGCCTAAGGATATCTACAAGGCACTTAAAAAGACAATTAATAATAACACTCACCTTGAACTTGATGTAGCTAATGCTGTTGCAGTAGCTATGAAGGAATGGGCAGTTGAAAATGGTGCTACACACTTCACACATTGGTTCCAGCCAATGACAGGATGTACAGCTGAGAAGCATGACAGCTTCATTACACCAGTTGATGGTGGAGAAGTAATCATGGATTTCTCTGGTAAGGAATTAGTTAAGGGTGAGCCTGATGCATCAAGCTTCCCTTCAGGTGGTCTTAGAGCTACATTCGAGGCTAGAGGATATACAGCATGGGATCCTACATCACCAGCATTCCTTAAGGACGGAACATTATACATTCCTACAGCATTCTGCTCATACACAGGTGAGGCACTTGATAAGAAGACTCCACTTCTTCGTTCGATGGATGCACTCAGCAAGGAAGCAACTAAGGTACTTAACCTCTTAGGACAGACAGATGTTACAAGCGTATCTACAACAGTAGGACCTGAGCAGGAGTACTTCTTAATTGATAAAGAAGATTACGCCAAGAGAAAGGATCTTATCTTCACAGGAAGAACTCTTCTTGGAGCAATGCCTCCTAAGGGACAGGAGATGGAAGATCACTACTTCGGAACAATTCGTCCAAGAGTTGCAGCTTACATGCATGATCTTGATGAAGAGTTATGGAAGCTTGGTATTCCAGCTAAGACAAAGCACAACGAGGTTGCACCTAGTCAGCATGAGTTAGCACCTGTATTTGATACAACTAACGTAGCAGTTGATCACAACCAGTTAACAATGGAGATGATGAAGAAGGTTGCTGAGAAGCACGGTTTTGTATGTCTTCTTCATGAGAAGCCATTCGCAGGAATTAATGGTTCTGGTAAGCACAACAACTGGTCAATGTCTACTAACACAGGAGTTAATCTTCTTGATCCAGGTAAGACACCTGCAGAGAATGTACAGTTCTTAGTAGTACTTGCAGCAGTAATTAAGGCAGTTGATGATTATGCAGATCTCTTAAGAGTATCAGTTGCATCAGCTGGTAACGACCATAGACTTGGAGCTAATGAGGCTCCACCAGCAATTATCTCAATGTTCTTAGGTGATGAGCTTGAGGCAGTAGTTGAGTCTATTGAGAATGATACATTATTCAAGGGCGCAGCTAGAGAGGCAATGGATATTGGTGCTACAGTTCTTCCACACTTCTTCAGAGATACAACTGATAGAAACAGAACATCACCATTCGCATT
>DCIU01000051.1:0-474 GCA_002317245.1 Lachnospiraceae bacterium UBA1718 | reverse complement strand
AGATCTTGACGCAGCAGTTAAGGCTCTTGTTAAGAAGACAATAGTTGAGCATAAGAGAATTATCTTCAACGGTAACGGATATACAGATGAGTGGGTTGAGGAAGCAGCAAAGAGAGGCCTCTACAACTTAAAGACTACTCCAGATGCACTCCCAGCATTCGTAGCAGAGAAGAACATTAAGATCTTCACAAAGCACGGTATCTTCACAGAGACAGAGATCTACTCAAGATATGAGATCTTACTTGAGAACTACGTTAAGACATTACATATCGAGGCTAAGACATTGTCAGACATGCTCTATCATGAGTTCATGCCAGCAGTAATGCTCTACAGTGATGATGTTGCAGCATCAATCGTAGCTAAGAAGGAAGCAGCAGGAATTGCATCTAAGGCCCAGGGCGCATTACTTACTAAGTTAACAGATGCGTATGATGAACTTACAGCTTTAACTGAGAAGCTTGTAGCTGATACAGA
>DCIU01000076.1:44770-46665 GCA_002317245.1 Lachnospiraceae bacterium UBA1718 | reverse complement strand
TTAGAATGTATTCTTTTTGATTGTACTAAGGGAGACATAAGATTAATTGCTAACGACATGGATCTTGGAATTGAGACTGTTGTATCAGGTACTATTTTAGAGAAGGGTGTTGTAGCATTTGATGCTAACCAGATTTGTAATTATGTAAAGAGTTTCCCTGATAGTGATATTACTATTGATACTGATGGTGATTTTAATACAGTTATCACTTGTGAAAAAATTAGATTTACTCTTCCTGGCAAGAGTGGAGATGAATTCTCTTATTTACCTAAGATTGATAAGAAGGATCCAGTTATTATTTCTCAGTTCACATTAAAGGAAGTTGTAAGACAGACAATATTCTCTATTTCTGATAATGAAGCTAATAAGATGATGGGTGGTGAACTCTTCGAGATTAAGGGTGACAATTTAAGAGTTGTATCTCTTGATGGACATAGAATTTCTGTAAGAAATATTAAAATGAAGAATTCTTATAATCCAAGCAAGGTTATTATTCCTGGAAAAGCTCTTAATGAAATAAGTAAGATTATGTCCAGCAATGATTCAGATGATGTAAGCATCTTCTTTTCTGATAAGCATGTATTATTTGAGTTTGATGATACAGTTGTTGTTTCAAGAATTATTGAAGGTGATTATTTCAAGATTGATCAGATGCTTTCAAATGATTATGAGACTAAGGTTACTGTTAATAAGAAGAATCTCTTAAGCTGTATAAGCAGAGCAACACTTCTTATTAAGGAAGGTGACAAGAAGCCAGTTATCATGAGTATTAATGATAGCAATATTGAACTTAAGATTAATTCTGCAGTTGGAAGCATGAATGAAAGTATTGATATTGAGAAGGCTGGTAAGGACCTTATGATTGGATTTAATCCTAAGTTCTTAATTGATGCTCTTAAGGTTATTGATGATGAGAACATTAACATTTATCTTGTTAATGCTAAGGCTCCTTGTTTTATAAGAGATGATAATGGTAATTACATTTACTTAGTATTACCAGTTAACTTTACAACTGCCTAATATTTAATAGGAAAAAGTGATGGAAACTACAATTAAATTAAGAGAAGAATATATTAAGCTTGGACAGGCTATTAAAGCAGCTGGATGTGTTGATTCAGGAGTAGAGGCTAAGCTTGTAATTCAAAATGAGCTTGTATTAGTAAATGGCAAGATTGAAACTCAGCGTGGAAAAAAGCTTGTAGCTGGAGACCTTGTTGAATTTGATGGAAATATTATAAAAATTGAGGCATAAAAATGATTATTAAATCATTGGAGCTTTCAGATTTTCGTAATTATGATTCGCTAGTACTTAATTTTGATAAGGGAACTAATATTTTATTCGGAGATAATGCTCAGGGTAAGACAAATATATTAGAGGCTATATTTTTATCTGCTACTACTAAGTCACATAAGGGTAGTAAGGATAGCGATATTATAAAATTCGATAAAGAAGAAGCACATATTAGAACAATTCTTGAAAAAGATGATATAGAGACAAGAATTGATATGCATCTTCGAAAAAGTAAAACAAAGGGAATTGCCATTGATGGTAATAAACTTAAGAAAGCAGCTGATCTATTAGGACAGTTAAATGTTGTTTTCTTTTCTCCAGAAGATTTATCAATAATAAAAGATGGCCCGGCTGAACGTAGAAGATTTATAGATATGGAATTATGCCAGTTGGATAATTTTTACCTATATAATCTCAATCACTACAATAAGATTGTTAATCAGCGTAATCATCTTTTAAAAGATATGTATTTTAATCCTGAATTAAAAGAGACATTAAGAATTTGGGATTCTCAGTTATATTCTTATGGAAGCAAGATTATAGAGAGAAGAACTCTATTTATTGATCAGCTTAATGAGATTATAAAAGATATTCATTATAGTCT
>DCIU01000076.1:7565-44576 GCA_002317245.1 Lachnospiraceae bacterium UBA1718 | reverse complement strand
TCGCAGGGTCAGCAGAGAACTGCAGCCTTATCTCTTAAATTATCTGAGATAGAACTGGTTAAGAGAATTACCAAGGATACACCAGTATTATTACTTGATGATGTATTATCTGAGCTTGATAGTAACAGACAGAATTACTTATTAGACAGTATTGGAGATATACAGACAATCATTACATGTACTGGACTTGATGAATTTGTTAACCACAGATTTGAGATTAATAAAGTATTTAAAGTAACTAACGGTGTTGTTGAAGCATTGGAGGCATAATGGGTACAACAGATAATAATCAGGAATATGGCGCTGACCAAATCCAGATATTAGAAGGTCTTGAAGCGGTTCGTAAGAGACCAGGTATGTATATAGGAAGTACTTCTGCCAGAGGATTACATCATCTTGTATATGAAATTGTTGATAATTCAGTTGATGAAGCATTAGCAGGATTCTGTAATGAGATAGATGTAACAATTAATGAAGATAATTCTATTACTGTTATTGATGATGGTCGTGGAATTCCAACAGATATTAACCACAAGGCTGGCAAGCCAGCTGTTGAAGTAGTATTTACTATTCTTCACGCAGGTGGAAAATTCGGTGGTGGAGGATACAAGGTATCCGGTGGACTTCATGGAGTTGGTGCGTCAGTTGTTAATGCATTATCTAATTGGCTTGAAGTTCAGATTTATAGAGATGGCAAGATCTATAAGCAGAGATATGAGCGTGGTCATGTAATGTATCCACTTGAAGTAATAGGTGACTGCCCAGAGGGTAAGACTGGTACAAGAGTTGATTTCATGCCAGATGACACCATTTTTGAAGAGACAGTCTTTGATTATGATATTCTGATGACCAGATTACGTGAGACAGCATTCTTAACAAAGGGTCTTAAGATTAATCTTCATGATGGCAGGGAAGTTGATGAAGATGGTAATAAGAAGATAAGAAGCAAGACCTTCCACTATGAGGGTGGTATTAAGGAATTCGTAGTATACCTCAATAGAAGTAAGACAGCTCTCTATAATGACATTCTGTATTTCGAAGGTACTAAGAATAATGTATATGTTGAAGTTGCCTTCCAGCATAATGATTCATATACAGAAAATGTGGCGTCTTTTGTTAATAACATCACTACTCCAGAAGGAGGAACACATCTTGTTGGTTTTAGAAATGCCTTAACCAAGACATTTAATGATTATGCCAGAACTAATAAGATCCTGAAGGATAGCGATACTAATCTCTCTGGTGAAGATATCAGAGAAGGTCTTACCGCAATTATTTCAATTAAGGTTGAAGAGCCACAGTTCGAAGGTCAGACTAAGCAGAAGCTTGGTAATTCTGAAGCAAGAGGTGCTGTTGAGAGTATTGTAACTGAGCAGCTTACATATTTCCTTGAGCAGAATCCTACAGTTGCTAAGACAATCTGCGAAAAATCAATTCTTGCACAGCGTGCCAGAGATGCAGCAAGAAAGGCCAGAGATCTTACAAGAAGAAAATCCGCTCTTGATGGATTATCACTTCCAGGTAAGCTTGCAGATTGTTCTGATAAGAATCCTGAAAATTGTGAAATCTTCATCGTTGAGGGAGATTCCGCTGGTGGATCTGCCAAGACTGCTAGAAGCAGAGCAACTCAGGCTATTCTTCCACTTCGTGGAAAGATATTAAATGTTGAGAAGGCAAGACTTGATAAAATCTTAGGTAATGCCGAGATCAGATCAATGATTACTGCCTTCGGTACAGGTATTCATGAAGACTTTGATATCAGTAAGTTAAGATATCATAAGATTATTATCATGACTGATGCCGACGTTGATGGTGCTCACATTGCTACATTAATGCTTACATTCTTATATAGATTTATGCCAGAACTAATTAAGCAGGGTTATGTATATCTTGCTACACCTCCACTTTATAAGCTTGAGAAGAATAAGAAGGTCTGGTATGCATACTCTGATGAAGAGCTTGCTAACATCATTAATGAAGTTGGCCGTGATCAGAACAACAAGATTCAGAGATACAAGGGTCTTGGTGAGATGGATGCTGATCAGCTCTGGGAGACAACAATGGATCCTGAGAAGAGAGTACTTAGAAGAGTAAGCGTTGATGATGACTCTGAATCAGAACTTGACCTTACATTCACAACTCTTATGGGTGACAAGGTTGAGCCAAGAAGAGAATTCATCGAAGAGAATGCCAAGTACGTTAAGAATCTTGATATTTAAAAATATTAGCCGCTGCTTCGCAGCGGAAGGAGAACAAATATGGATGATCAGATTTTTGATCAGGTAAAACATGAAGATTTAAAGAAAATAATGGAGTCATCTTACATTGACTATGCCATGAGCGTTATTGCTTCACGAGCACTTCCAGATGTAAGAGATGGACTTAAGCCAGTTCAGAGAAGAGTTCTCTACTCAATGAAGGAACTGAGCAACACATATGACAAGCCACATAGAAAATGTGCCAGAATTGTCGGTGATACAATGGGTAAATACCATCCACATGGCGACAGCTCAATCTATGGTGCATTAGTTAATATGGCTCAGGAGTGGAGCTTCAGATATCCTCTTGTTGATGGTCATGGTAATTTCGGTTCTGTCGATGGTGATGGAGCTGCTGCTATGCGATATACAGAGGCAAGATTATCTAAGATTTCTGGCGAGATGCTTGCTGATATTGATAAGAATACAGTTGACTTCGTTCCTAACTTCGATGAGACAGAGTCAGAGCCTGTAGTACTTCCAAGCAGATATCCTAATCTTCTTGTTAACGGAACAACTGGTATCGCTGTAGGTATGGCTACTAATATTCCACCTCACAATCTTCGTGAAGTGGCTAATGCTGTATGCAAGATTATTGATAATCGAGTTGAAGAAGACAGAGAGACAGATATTGAAGAACTCTTAGAGCTTGTTAAGGCTCCAGATTTCCCAACTGGGGGTATTATCTTAGGTACAAAAGCAGTTGAGGAAGCTTACAGAACAGGCCGTGGCAAGATTAAGGTTCGTGCCGTATGTAATATTGAGACTATGGAGAATGGCAAATCTCAGATTATTGTAACTGAGCTTCCATACATGGTTAATAAGGCAAGACTTATCGAGAAGATTGCAGAGCTTCATAAAGAGAAGAAAATCGATGGCATTACAGAACTTCGTGATGAGTCTAACAGAGAAGGTATGAGAATTGTTATTGAGCTTAGACGTGATGTTAATGCCAACGTCTTACTCAATAAGTTATATAAGCATACACAGCTCCAGGATACATTTGGAGTTAACATGTTAGCTCTTGCCAATAATCAGCCTAAGGTTATGAGTCTTCTTGAGATGCTTACATATTATCTGAAGCATCAGGAAGAAGTAGTAACAAGAAGAACTAAGTACGATCTTAATAAAGCTGAGGAAGAAGATCATATCTTACAGGGATTACTCATTGCCCTTGATAATATTGATGAAGTAATCAGAATTATCAGATCTAGTGCAGATGTAGCTACAGCAGTTAATGGCTTAATCGAAGCTTTTGGACTTGATGAAGCTCAGGCTAAGGCTATTGTTGATATGAGACTCAGACGTCTGACAGGTTTGGAGAGAGAGAAACTTGAAGCACGTCATGAAGAATTAGTTAAGATTATTGAGAATTTGAAGGCAATCCTTGCTGATAAGAAGCTTCTCTTAGGTGTAATTAAGACAGAGCTTACAGAAATTTCTGATAAATTCGGTGATGACAGAAGAACAGCCATTGGATTTGATGATGATGATATCTCAATTGAAGATATGATTCCTAATGAGAATGTTGTAATCGCAATGAGTAACCTTGGTTACATCAAGCGTATGACAATGGATAATTTCCGTGCCCAGAACAGAGGTGGCAAGGGAATTAAGGGAATGTCTACAATTCAGGATGACTATATCGAAGATCTCTTAATGACTAATACCCATAATGATGTAATGTTCTACACAAGTATGGGCCGTGTATACAGACTTCGTGCTTATGAGATTCCTGAAGCTGGAAGAACAGCAAGAGGTACAGCTATTATTAATCTCCTCCAGCTTAATCCAGGTGAGAAGATATCAGCTATGATACCTCTTACAAGTATTGAAGATAACAAGAATCTCTTCTTTGTAACTAAGAAGGGTATTGTAAAAAAGACTTCAATTCAGGAATTCGCAAATATTAGAAAGAATGGTCTTATCGCAATTAATATCCAGGATGATGATGAATTAATTGATGTTAAGACAACTGATAGTGAGAACAGAATCTTCATTGTAACTAAGAATGCTATGTGTATTCAGTTCAAGGAGACAGATGTCAGACTTACCGGACGTAATACAATGGGTGTTAAGGCAATGGATCTTGACGAGGATGATGAGATTGTTGGAATGCAGATTGATACCCAGGGAGATTCACTTCTCTTAGTAACTGAGAAGGGTATTGGTAAGAGAACAGCCCTTGATAAGTTCAGATTGCAGAGACGTGGTGGTAAGGGACTTCGCTGCTACAAGCTTAATGACAAGACAGGATATGTAGTTGGAATTAAGGCAGTTAATGATGATCACGAGATTATGATGATCACTAATGAGGGTATTATCATTCAGATTAGAATGGATGATATCAGAGAGCTTGGCAGAATGACTACTGGCGTAAAGCTTATGGATCTTAAGGAAGATGTTAAGATTGCCAAGATTGCCAAGGTACGAGATAAGGTTTCTGATGATAATGGTAATGAAATAGATTTACCAGAAGATGTAGAGACAGAAGGAGCAGAAGAAGTAACTGCAGAAGACGAAGAATAATAGTATAGTATTATTTTGTATTATGTAAACTAGGTCGCCTGATTATCAGGCGACCTAATTGTGCGATTAGTGATATGTGTAAAAATACACATTTTTTTCACATAATAGGAATAAATTATGGAATGGAAACAATTACTGAATGGAGACAGAATCCGTTCTTACAGTAAGAGCACAACTTCACAGGATATAAGAACTGAGTTCGAGAAGGATTATCACAGAATAATTAGTTCAGCTTCCTTCAGACGTCTCCAGGATAAGACTCAGGTCTTTCCTCTTGATAAGAGTGACTATATCAGAACAAGACTTACTCATTCATTAGAAGTAAGTTCCTTTGCCCGTTCCCTGGGTCAGAGTGTTGGAGCTGCGATTATTGAGAATAAACTCGATCCAGACTTTGGTTTCCAGCAGAAGGAAGATATCTGCAATATTTTGCAGTGTGCCGGATTAATTCATGATATTGGTAATCCGCCCTTTGGTCACTTTGGTGAGAGTGCCATCCAGGACTGGTGTAAGGAGAACTTCCAGAATAAGAAATTTGGTGAGAAGACCATTGAAGAGACTCTTTTGCCACAGCAGTTAAATGATTTCTATCATTTCGAGGGTAATACCCAGGCACTCAGAGTTGTGACAAAGCTTCATTTCCTTGTAGATGAGAATGGAATGAATCTGACTAAAGCCTTACTTGGAACAATTATCAAGTATCCTGTTTCTTCTCTGCAGATTAAGAGTATCCCTGGAGATATCAAATGCAAGAAAATGGGATATTTCTATGCAGACAAGACAGCTTTCGAGGATATCCAGGAATCTCTTGGAACAAATGGATGTCGCCATCCACTTACATTCCTCTTAGAGGCGGCAGATGATATTGCCTATAGAACTGCTGATATTGAAGATGCAATTAAGAAGGGCTGCATTAGCTATGATCAGCTCATAATGGAATTAGAGGACAGGGTTAATTCTGAGGAAAATAAGGGCTTATACGAAAAGCTTCTTGAGATTCTTAAGAATAAATATGAGAAGGCCATTAACAATAAATATGAAGAACCTGATATTTATGCAGTTCAGAACTGGGTTGTATATGTTCAGGGTAAGGTGCTCCATTGCGTAACTGACAGCTTCATTGAAAACTACGAAGACATAATGGCAGGTACTTTTAAAAGAGACCTTTTCAAAGATACTGAAGCTGAAGAGATAATGAAGGCCCTTGGAGATATTGCATATAAGTATGCATTTACCTCTAAGCAGATATTCAAGCTGGAGATTGCTGCCGATGCAATGTTCAAATTCCTTCTTGGAAGATTCATGAATGCGGCAATTTACTTCGATTCTGCTTATAAAGACAGATTAAATAATGTCGATGAAAAAATAATGTCTATTATTTCTAAGGATTATTTACGTATTTATCATAAATTTGCCGATGGACAATCCGAGGAAGAAAGGTTATACCTTAGATTGTTGTTAGTTACAGATTATATATGTGGAATGACAGATAGTTTCGCCAAGAATCTGTATCAGGAATTAAATGGAATTCAATAATTGTTATGCTATTTTTTGACTTCAAAGGGAAGTCTATGCAGAGGAGATGAAAAAAATGGAAGCATACAGTATTTTGAAAGACTTGGCAATTATAGTAATTGCAGCAAAGGCATGTGGAATTATAGCAAGGAAGCTTAAGGCACCACAGGTAGTTGGTGAAATTATTGCCGGATTACTTATTGGTCCTTGTGTATTCGGTCTTGTTCAGCAGACTGACTTTATTGCACAAATGGCTGAGATCGGTGTAATTCTTCTTATGTTCTCAGCAGGTCTTGAGACAGATCTTAAGGAACTTATGAAGACAGGTCCAATCGCCTTCCTAATTGCCTGTGCGGGAGTATTCGTTCCACTTGTTGGTGGTACACTTCTCTACATGGGATTCTATGGTGCGGCAGCAGTTGGAACAGAAGAATTCTTCAGAGCAGTATTCATTGGTGTAATTATGACAGCCACCAGTGTTAGTATCACTGTTCAGACTCTTAAGGAATTAGGTAAGCTTAAGGGTAAGGTCGGAACAACAATTCTTAGTGCAGCCATTATCGATGATATTATTGGTATCGTTGTACTTACCTTCGTTATTGGATTCAAGAATCCAGAGAATAAGCCAATTTCAGTTGTAATTAATACGGTTCTCTTCTTTATTTTTGCAATTGTTGTTGGTTTTCTTTCATACAAATTATTTAAGTGGGTTGATAACAGATACCCACACACAAGAAGAATCCCTATCGCAGGTATGGCTTACTGTTTCGCATTAAGCTTCATTGCTGAGAGATTCTTCGGAATTGCAGATATTACAGGTGCATATGTAGCCGGTATTATTCTCTGTTCAATCAAGGATTCTGAATACATAGCTGAGAAAATGGATATCAACTCATACATGTTATTCGGACCAGTATTCTTCGCAAGTATTGGTCTTAAGACAAATATCAGTAACATGAACTTAGACATCCTCTTCTTCTCTATCGGATTCGTAATCGTTGCACTTACATGTAAGATTATTGGATGTGGACTTGTTGCAAGATTATGCAAGTTCAAGGGACCAGATTCATTAAAAATTGGTATCGGAATGATGACCCGAGGTGAGGTGGCACTTATTGTATCTCAGAAGGGTCTGGCTGTAGGACTTCTTGATGATGTATATTTCACATCAGTTATTTTACTGATTATAGTATCATCAATTGCTACACCTATTTTACTTAAGATTCTTTATGGTAAGGATGAAGCTGAGGCAACAAGAGATCATGCTTCATTCCTTTACAAGTCATCTAGAGACGAGGATTAATGGAACAACGCACAATGACCGAAATGCAGCGTCAGGAAAAAAGACGCAGAGCAAGACGAGCCAAACGACGTCGTACAATCATTACCTGCTTCTTAGTATTATTAATACTGGCAGCAAGTTCAGTCGCACTCTATTTTGCATATCTCTATAAGCAGGAGCAGAGTGCTTATAACCTTGCCCGCGAGGAAGCAGATGCAGCGAATCAGTCCTATCAGGATCTGATGACTGACCTTCAGACCGGTGGATATATTACCCGGGAAGAGGCAGATGCCTTAAGTGAGGAAGCTGTTAGGGTTAATACGGAAGATATCAAGGGCGAGATACGTACATTTATGGAGGATGCTCAGACACTTAGTATGCTTGAGAGCTTCTTCCCTGAGAATATTGTCGTGCCTAATACAGGTGGCTATGTATTCTTCGATATTGATGAGAATCTTGCTAAGACGGATATAGACTTCGACAAGTTAGAGTACCCTGTTCTCAATGAAGAGACTGACAAGTATGAGGGCGAAGCCAGATATGAGGGTGCCAAGAAGGGCATCGACGTATCTAAGTTCCAGGAGAAGATTAATTGGACTAAGGTCAAAAATGATGGCATTGAGTTCGCCTATATCCGAATTGGTTTCAGAGGATATGAGTCTGGTAAGCTGGTTGTAGATGATAACTTCGAGGATAATATCGAAGCCTGCAATGACAAGGGAATAGATTGCGGAGTATACTTCTTCACTGAAGCCAAGACCAAGGCAGAGGGAGTAGAGGAAGCAGAGTTCGTATTAGAGAATCTTGGTGACTACGATACACAGTTGCCTATTGTAATTGATGTTGAGCAGTCAAGTAATGTTAATAAGTCCAGAACCAAGAATCTGACAGTGGAAGAGAGAACAGATATTGTTATTGCCTTCTGCGAGAGAATAAAAGAAGCAGGCTATGAGCCTATGATATATGGTAATCTCAAATCATTAATGATTATGATGGATATTACCAGATTAGAGGATTATGATAAGTGGTTCGCATATTATCATTATCCATACCGATTCCCATACAAGGTTAAGATGTGGCAGTATACATCGACCGGAACAGTAGACGGAATCAAGGGAGATACAGATATTAATCTGATGTTCTATTAGGAGAGTAAATGTGAAGAAGATAGTATTAACTGGTGGTGGTACAGCAGGACATGTTACACCTAACATTGCATTACTTCCAGCATTAAAGGAAGCAGGATTTGATATTCAGTATATTGGTTCCTATGAGGGAATCGAGAAGAAGTTAATTGAGGAGCAGGGAATTCCATATTCAGGAATTGCTACTGGCAAATTACGAAGATACTTCGATCTTAAGAATTTCTCAGATGTGTTCAGAGTAATTAAGGGTTACAAGGAGGCTAAGGCTAAGTTAGCTGAGATTAAGCCTGATGTAGTATTTTCCAAGGGTGGCTTCGTTGCAGTACCAGTAGTTAGAGCAGCAGCCAGCCTGAAGATCCCATGTATTATTCATGAATCAGATATGACTCCGGGTCTTGCCAATAAGCTCTGCATTCCAGTAGCAGAAAAGGTATGTTGTAATTTCCCAGAGACACTTAAGAATCTTCCAGCCGACAAGGCAGTATGTACAGGCTCTCCAATTCGTAAGGAATTATCAGAGGGCGATAAGAGTATTGCCCTTGAAATGTGTGGATTCAATGAAGACAAGCCAGTACTTATGGTAATTGGTGGTTCCCTCGGAGCTAAGAGTGTCAATGAGACCGTAAGAGAATGTCTTCCTAAATTACTTGAGAGATTCCAGGTTGTTCATCTCTGTGGCAAGGATAAGGTAGATAACATGATGCTTGGTATCGAAGGATACAAGCAGTTCGAATATATTGATGATGAGCTTAAGCATTTCTTCGCTATGGCAGATATTGTGATCTCCAGAGCAGGAGCTAATGCAATATGTGAGATTAGGGAGCTTCAGATTCCTAATGTGCTCATCCCATTGTCTGCAGGAAGCAGAGGTGACCAGATACTCAATGCTGGATCTTTTGCGGAGCAGGGCTTCTCTGAGGTAGTAAGAGAAGAGGCACTTGATCCTGCAATGCTTATTGAGACAGTTATTAAGACCTACGAGAACAGAGATAAGTATGTGACAGCTATGAAGAATGCGGATACAATTGACCCTGTGAAGAAGATTATGGAGTTAATTGAGGAAGCAGTGAAGGAGTAATTAGGAATGAAGATCGTTCAGCTTGACCGCAACACTTTAGGAAGTGATATTGATACTAGTGTATTTGAGAACTTTGGTGAATTCGTATCATACGATGCAGATACACCAGAGAATAACAGAGAGCATGTTAAGGATGCAGATATTGTAATCTTTAATAAGGCAGTTATGAATGCAGATATGTTGGACACTGCTCCAAATGTTAAGATGCTTGCAATTACAGCTACAGGTTTCGACAATATTGACCTTGAGTATTGCAAGAAGAGAGGCATTGCTGCAGCTAATGTTAAGGGATACTCATCACCTGCAGTTGCACAGCATACAATTGCTCTGGCTCTCTACGTATTAGAGAAGATTAGTTACTATGATAACTATGTTAAGTCTGGTGCTTATTCTGCGCAGAGTGGATTCTGCAATTTTGATGAGAGATTCAACGAGATTGAAGGTATGACCTGGGGTATTATCGGAATGGGTAATATTGGAAGAAAGGTTGCTCAGATTGCTGAGGCCTTCGGTGCACATGTAATCTTCTATTCTGCTTCTGGTAATAGCAGCTGTACGGATTATGAGAGAGTTGAGTTCGATGAGTTCTTACAGAGATCAGATATAGTATCTCTTCACTGTCCATTATCAGACAGAACTCGTGGAATTATGAATATGGATGCCTTCAAGAAGATGAAGAAGTCTGCAATCTTAGTAAATGTTGCACGTGGTCCAGTTGTAGTTGATGCAGATCTTGCAGATGCACTTGATCAGGGTATTATCGCAGGTGCCGGCCTTGATGTACTTGGTAAAGAGCCAATGGAGAAGGATAATCCACTTGGAAGAATTAAGGATAGCAGAAAGCTCATCATCACTCCACATATGGCATGGGCATCTGTTGAATCAAGACAGAGATGCTGTGATGAAGTATATCGAAATATTGAAGCTTACCTAAATGGTGAGGAGAGAAACAGACTTGATCTGTAATTAGGATATTAAGGCCTGGTGGGAATCAGGTCATGATATAAGTGTTGATAGGGGTTCCGACCAACACTATAATAAAAATTCGGCCAAGATTAATGTAGTCATTGTATTAATGAAAAGGAGATTAACTATGAGCGAAATCAGAGACATTAACCTTGCCGAGTCAGGCGAAAGAAAGATCGAATGGGTTAAGAGAAACTGTGACCTTCTTCGTATGCTCGAGGAAGAGTTCACTAAGACAAAGCCATTTGCTGGCAAGAAGGTAGCACTGTCAGTTCACCTTGAGGCTAAGACAGCTTACCTCTGTAAGGTACTTGCAGCCGGTGGTGCTGAGATGTACATTACAGGTTCTAACCCATTATCTACTCAGGATGATGTGGCAGCAGCACTTGTTAAGGCTGGCCTTAATGTATTTGCATGGCATGGTGTTACACCTGAAGAGTATGACAAGCACATCAGAAGCGTACTTGAGGTTGGACCAAATATCATCATTGATGATGGTGGTGACCTTGTTCATATGATGCATACAGAGTTCGTGGATCTCATTCCTAATGTAATCGGTGGATGTGAGGAGACAACAACAGGTATCATCAGATTAGAGGCTATGAATAAGAAGGGCGAGCTTAAGTTCCCAATGGTTCGCGTTAATAATGCTGACTGTAAGCACTTATTCGATAACAGATATGGTACAGGCCAGTCTGTATGGGATGGAATTAATCGTACAACTAACCTTATCGTTGCAGGTAAGAATGTTGTAGTTGCCGGTTATGGCTGGTGTGGTAAGGGTGTTGCTATGAGAGCCAAGGGACTTGGTGCCAAGGTTATCGTAACAGAAGTTAACCCAGTTAAGGCTATTGAGGCTGTTATGGATGGCTTCGAAGTAATGCCAATGAGAGAAGCAGCTGCAATCGGTGACTTCTTCGTAACAGTAACAGGTTGTGATAAGGTAATCAGCCTTGAAGATTTCAAGGTAATGAAGGATGGTGCAATCCTTACTAATGCTGGTCACTTCGACTGCGAAGTTGATATGGCTGGTCTTCGTGCAATGGCTGTTGAAGCTAAGGAAATGCGTAACAACATTATGGGTTACAAGCTTCCAAGCGGTCAGTGGATCTGCGTAATCGCAGAGGGCAGACTTGTTAATCTTGCAGCTGGCGATGGACATCCAGCAGAGATTATGGATATGAGCTTCGCAATCCAGGCACTTTCAGCTAAGTATCTTGTTGAGCATTCAGATTCTCTTAACGAGAAGCTTATCGATGTTCCAACAGATGTTGATATGGATGTTGCAGCAAGAAAGCTTGCATTCATGGGCAAGAAGATTGACGTTCTCACAGAGGAGCAGAAGGCATACCTCGACGCTTCACTGTAAATTTGACCCTGGGGGACGGGGTCAGAGTGTCATTTTTGAAATAACAAAGGCGAGGGATAATTTCCCTCGCCTTTTGAATTCATATCTATATTTCTTATCAGAACTAATTCTTTTCCTTAAGTGTCTGCTTCAGAACTGTTGTGCAGGCAAGATCTCCAAGTACATTAACACATGTAGCACCCATATCAGCGAGAGTATTAACACTGATATAAACACCAAGGATTGTATTAATTGGAAGACCAGCGATTGGTGCAAGTGCTGCGAAAGCTGCAATAGCTCCACCAGGAACACCAGGTGTACCAATACTTAACAGTACATTACATGCAAGAATTGTAATCATGGTTCCTGTTGTAAGAGGAATACCGCAAGCAGATGCAAAGAATGTAATCATGAAGCTCATTACGATTGATACAGCATCCATATTTATTGTTGCACCAAGTGGTAATGTAAGTGATGCGATTTCTTCTGGAATCTCAAGTTCCTCAGTTGCACATCTCATACTTATAGGAAGAGTTGCACTTGATGAACATGTACCGAAAGCATTAAGCGCTGCAGGAGCAACATCCTTGAAGAACTTAACAGGATTATACTTACCAATGAACTTAACCATTCCACCGTATATAAGAAGTGCATATAATGCATAGCAGATATAAAGTGCAATCATTACCTGAGCTAACTGAATCATTGTAGCTGAACCGTTAGAATACATAACAGTTGAGATACAGCAGAATACACCGATTGGTGTGAAAAGCATTACCTTGCTTACAACGAAGATTGAGATTTCATTAACTGCGCTGCAGAAATCAACGAATGGCTGTGCCTTTTCCTTAAGAGAAAGACAGGCAAGACCAATAATTACAGCAAATACAAGCACCTGAAGCATATTGCCATTAGTAAAACTTGTAAATGGATTAGAAGGAATCAAAGTTGTAACAGTATCAAGCAATCCACCAAAGGTCGCCGCCTCAATCTGAGTATCAGTTGCTACGATTGTTGCGCCCTCACCAAGGTGAAGCAGCTTTGGTATAATGAGACCCAGCCCGGAAGCGAAAGCAGTTGTTCCGACATACCAGAGAATTGCGTGGAGACCAATTTTACCAGTCTTAGCAATATTACCAATTCCAACGATTCCGAGTAAAAGACTACAGAATACTAATGGGAAGATCATCATCTTAAGAGCTGCCATATAGATAGTAGCGATTACTGTGAAGACGGTGTTCATCCATTCTGGCATCACGAGTCCTACCAGAATACCGGCAATTAATCCGACAAGGATCCATAATGTCACATTATATTTTTTCTTGTTCATTTTTACTACCTCCCGCGAACATTTGATTAATTATATCAAATCCCCACTATTTTGTAACTTGGGTTTGACCATATGGCTGCCATTCGATAAACTATTTATGGGTTCGTTCATCATGAACCTATATATATGCGAAGGAGTTTGAATATGGGATTTCTTAAGGGACTTGTAATATTAATAGTTGTTCTTGCTTTGATTATTGGAATAATCCTTCTTATTATTTCTAATTGGAACAATAAGTTTGCAAAAGTGGAGGCAACTGACGTTAAGGATATATATGGTAAGAAGTATCCAACTAAGAATGGTAATATCAACCTATATACATACGGCAGTGGTGATAAGACTCTTGTAATTCTTCCAGGGCTTGATTCTGTGGCACCAGGACTTGAGTTCAAGGGATTGGCCAAGAAGTTAGAGGGTTATAAGACCATAGTTGTTGAACCATTAGGACATGGACTGAGTGATAATACTAAGGCTCCACGTACTCTTGAGAATATTGTAAGTGAGATTCATGAGGCATTAAGTCAGGCAGAGATTACCAAGTATGTGCTTATAGCCCATGCAGAAGCTGGCTTGTATGCTACAAGTTATGTTAACCAATATGCAGATGAAGTAATTGCTTTGGTAGCAATTGATACATATATTCCAGCCCAGGCTGATAATGGATATGTTGATCAATCAAGTACTTATAAGTTCAATTCCTTCATGACTAAGTCAGGTATTCTTAGGGTTGTTACAAGGAAAATGAGTGAAGATAATCTCTTAATTCCAGGTTTGTCAGCATACCTTAAGCCAGAAGAAATAGATATCGTAAAGAAACTTGTATACACAAAGAGCGCTAATGCAACTATCGTTGATGAAGCAGCGCATGTACTTGAGACAATGAATAGTCTTAAGGGAGTGGCACTCAATTCAGATGTTCCAGCAGCTATCTACCTATCATCGGCATCTGCTAAGGCATATGGCTACTGGGAAGCAGAACATAAGAAGTTACTCGAAGGAGTTAAGAAGAGCGCATGTGAGATTATTCCATCAGGCCATTACATTCACATTGATAAGCCGGATGAGCTAATTGAAAGGATGACTGCATTTTTAGCTGAGTAAATTCTATTTGTGAATTATATATTATGAATACAAAAGGCGAGGGAATCATCCCTCGCCTTTGTAATGTGCAGATTATTAAAAGTACTAAGCAAAAACCTCTAAAGTAGAAAGCATATAAGAGTGAATCGGAGTAACAATATCTGGTTTGTCCTCAAAATATAATTCAAGGGCTTCTTTTAAATTTGCCATTGCATCTTCTAATGATTTGCCTTGTGACGCTACATTAGTTTCAATATCTTCGGCAACAAACCAAGAATCATCTTTTGAGATTAAAATCTGTCTTGTCATGTTCATATCTCCCATACATTTTCTGATAATTATATATAAAATATGAAATTTTACAATTAACCGTTTGTTTAGATAATTCACATAGTTTCAAAAATGATACTCAAAAGTGACACTCTGACCCCGTCCCCCAGGTTCAAAATGATAAAAATGTGAAAAATCAGATTATAACATTTTGGATTTTTTGAATTTATTACAAACAATGTGCACATTGTGCATAGTGTTCACAGTAATAATTAATCGGAAGAAAGCGTTTTTTTATTAATATACTCAATAGTAATATTTCTAATTTGTTCAGTATACTCTCGACTAAGTTTTTTATCTCGATTGTTCATATTAACTTGACCAAAAATCATTTCAGTAATTGTTGTAAGCAATTGTACATCAGAAATATTAGAAATAATAATATCTGTTGCATTTCCAATTAATTCCGAATTTAAAATACATCCTCTATAAAAATGCTTATCTAGTATATTTTTATCGTCTAAAGCTAGCATTGAACGAGATAATGCAGTTAGTGCTCTAGAAGGTATAACCTCTGTATCTGATGCTAATGTAACAGATATGTGTGTAGAATCGATAAGTTCGCCGATTTTAAAACATCGGCCTTTTCTTAATGCGTTAGTTCTAGAATTAGCTTCGTTTGCAGCGGATTTTATTATTTTTTCTATTTCTTTATCTATATTTGACTTATCAGAAAGACTAACGGAAAGATTATATTCAAACATTTGTGTAGTGACCTCCTTATGCTTATTTACAACAATAACATATTGTGAGACAAAATGCAATTAAAACATAAATAAGCACAAAAACAATTTAACTATTGACAAGAGATAAGAGGATGGTTACAATGCAATTAAGACCGCAATAAGCATATCGCGGTTTTAAGAAAAATCTAGAGAAAGGAGCTGAGTTTATGGTAAATGCTAGTTATCTAGTTAATATTATATTACCTAACAGTGGAGATAGTATGACTACTAAAGCCTATAGAGCTGCACTTGCTGACCTTGGTTATAATCGTTTCCAGCAGGCCGGATCTGTAGGTGGTAGCATATCGAATGGATCGACCAACGTAGCTGATGGCAAAATAACAAGAAACTAAGCTATTTTTACTTAGCTAGCTGGTAATACCGGCTAGCTAAGTAAAAAAGGATAGTAAAACGAAAGGGGATATATTATGCAACCATATTATGAAAACTGGAAAACCAGTAAAAATGCCGCTAGGAAGTTAAAAAATAGAGTACTGGATCCTGATGGCATACTTACTGGAAATGGATTTATTCAAGGCGTGTATGAGATCAGTTATTACAATGTTAATAGTGGAGTTGAAATAAGCGCCTATATTGGACAAGCAGGACAAAATCCGGAAGCACCTACATATTTTGCTTCTAACGTGTACGAGAGAACAATTCAACACCTCAAATGTTGGATGGGATCCGATTATTATACATATTGGTTGGGGCTCCCAGATGACGATAACTCTGAATGGAAGATTTACATAAAGCTCCTTAAAGAAGAGAAAGACTATATAAAAAGACTCGAGCTAGAAAGTGAGTATATTGACGAGAAACACCCATTATTACAAGACACCCAGGGTGGTAAATATGGGTTATACCCTAGTAAGGGATACAAGAGAAACGACCTTTGTATCTATCCATGGAAGGGCCAACGTAGACTTGCTTTTTTAGATAGACTAGCAGCAATTGAGAAAGCAGACCTATGCTGCTAGATACCAGAATATGTTAGGGGAGAAAGCGATGAGAACTAACCAATGCACTATTTTTATTGAGCGATTCGGAAAATCTGTGCCACAATCCTATCCAGGTGAAGTACAGCGTATAAGTGTGTATGTTGATGACTTTAATAGTATTTATGCAGCGCTTTCAAAAGCATATGCTATGGTGATCGATGAGTTGGCGGAGCATGAAACTATCGGATGTAGAGCCGATGTAAGCACCAACGAATTTTCATATAGTGATTATCACGTTATGCATGGATCAATTAGAAAGGGAAGAAACTACAAAGAAGATATTAATGCAGATTTTTATGATACGGAGTATGAACTTTGCAAGGACTACATATGGCTTTATGAGCATAGTACTGAGATAGTGGATCTTATCAAAACATCTGATAAACATGAGGATATGATTATTTCACTAAAAGAAAAATATGATCTTTCAGACTATCAAATACGAAAGCTTTCTCAAATACGAATGGATATGATGACGAAAGAAGAATATGAGAGATGCCATAATAAAATAGATGAAATAGAAGCCTGGAGAGAGAGAAATAGTAAAGACATTACATTTTATCCAAGCAATGAAAGCTATCAGATAGATGTGAGGAGAAGACTTGCAAGAGACAGAATTGCAAAAGAAGAACTAGAAGCATACTTTGTGATAGTGGATAACTATCCAGAGATGATTAAGCTAATGGAAGATAATTCAGATTTTCATTCATTTGCTAGGACGATGAAAGAAAAATATGGACTATCTTTTAAGCAATGCAAATATTTTCAGTATATGTCCATTAATGATTTTACTAGAAGTTCCAAAGAAAAAAAGAGAGCTCAACTAGAACATCTTGTCGAAGATATTGTTTTTTTAGAGGAGCAGCTGGATGAATAAAATGGAAGTGCGAAAGAGTATTATTTCTTATTTGAAGGAGCATAACATTAATAATATGCTAATTAATAATATTGGGAAACCCAGGCTTTAAAAATATCTGAATACCATTTATTTGGATTGTAATATAAAAGCTCCTGGTGGTCTCGAATCTGATATAAAGCTATATGTAGAAAAAATGTATGTGAGAACATATTACACAGAGCAAGTGGCAAATGAGGTTGAACGCTAAATAGCGAAAATAAACATGGGTTATGCCAGCTGATTAATTACATAAATGCTAAAGTGTTATAATATACAGGGCGTAAACTCGCCTTTTTTGTTACGAAAGAAGGTAATAATTAAATGCACTACGTTGTTGCTGATATACATAACGAACTGGATAAATTAAAAAGTATTCTTGAACAAATTAAGCTTACAGTAGGAGATGAACTAATAGTACTAGGGGATGTCTTCGATAGAGGTGGCGTTGAAGCTGACCCAGTTGGAGTGTACTTTGCTTTATCAGGAATTCAAGGCAAGTGTACTTGGATTCGTGGAAATCATGATCAATGGTTGGCAGACTATATTAAAGAATACTATGGAAAAGAAAAACATCGTAAGAAGATGCCGGCATATCACTATAATTCTTTCGAATTAATGAGGCAAAGACTTACAGAAGTAGATATGCTTGATATAGCAGACTTAATACTCGGACTGCCTCTGCAAAAGGAATTGGAAATAGATGGAATTAAGTATCTTTTTGCACATGCTATGACAGCTCATCCCAATGTTCATAAGAGTAGAGATTATTATCTAATGGGAAATCAAATTAAGTATACATTTTACGTAGATGGAATAGAAGGATATATATCAATGTGCGGCCACACACCAACAGATAATATGACTTTAAAAGATAGAAATCACAAGTATCTTGATGGTGATAAAAATTCTATCTGGAAAAATGAGAAGGGCAATGTATATCTTCTTGACTGTGGTAGTGGATTCGCAAGTGGAAGATTAGCCTGCATGTGTATAGAAACAGGAGAACGATTTTACTCAAAATGATAGGGGGTCCCTGTCCCCCCCTATCAAAATGACACTCTGACCCCGTCCCCCAGGGTCAAAATTAGTATATTTCCTTCACACGGTATTCGATGGCGTTGCCGCGTTTGCTGCCGGTTTTTTCGAGGACGCCCATTCGCCAGAGAATGCCGATGACCATTCCGTTAATGCGGTCTGGAATGCCGGCGCATTTAGCGAATTCCTTGGAAGTGAAGATTTCGGGTAGTCCCTCGGGTACGAACTGCATATAATCCTCGGGTCTGTTGAGGGTAATCTCCTCTGTCAGATTGGTAGGGATTCTGTCGAATCTCTCGGCGCCATACTTTTTCCTGTCGCGGCTTCTGCCGGAGAGCAACTTATACTCAATCATATCCATCATTAGAAGGGTAATATGCAGATTAGGATTATTCAGATAATCGCGAATAGAATATAATTCTCTGAATGCCATATAGGGCGAACCATATTTTCTGTTTGGGCTAGGTTTACATAATTCACCAGTATCTGGATCTACCCATATAATCTGCTTGTGGTCAGGAATAGGAAGCACCACAGTCACATCGTAGGATGGTAAAAACACATCCAACTTAGGCTTAAGCCTGCTAAAGGCTCTTGTCTGAATCTCAATGATTTTCCCCTCTTTGCTATATATATCAGCACACTTGCCCTCGATGGCAATCTCCTGATAGTTCTCATCCGGTTCGTAGTAATTCTTAACTACTGCATGAACTGTCTTCTCAGATAAGGTACCAATACTATTATCACCCTTATATGAATTTATGATTTTGTCCTTGGCCTGTTGCCATCTAATCTGATCAAGTACCATAGATAACCTCTTCCTGGAGTTAATTATACCATGTATGTGTTATACTAGAGTTATGAGAATATCGGATGAACATTTAGATATAATGCTTAGTCAGATTGAGCTTGACTGCAATCTTGAAGAAGCAGTCAAAATAAAAGATGACATGTGGATCGCCCCATCGGCCAGGCTGCCTGGAAGCAGAATTATAGATAAGTTGGACCCATTTTTCCGTGTAATTGTATATATGGGGACGGCTTATGTAATGGCGGATGAGGAGACAATTCCCGGATGGATGGAGATACTTAAGGATTATCCCGCAGAGTGGTTCTTCAATTATGGAAGACTTCGCAAGATTGATGGGATACTTAATGAGTTCGACAGAGAGATTATCGATACTCACCTCTTCT
Organism: Lachnospiraceae bacterium UBA1718; assembly: GCA_002317245.1. Classification (GTDB taxonomy): domain Bacteria; phylum Bacillota; class Clostridia; order Lachnospirales; family Lachnospiraceae; genus Colinaster. The sequence continues at coordinate 24,862 of DCIU01000076.1, read as the reverse complement.
ATCTTCCGGATGCGGATGCACCGAAGATTGAGATTCCAGGAGACTATAAGCTCCTGACAGCTGATGAGATTGCCCAGGTCAAAAAGGGGGATGCCTTCCACAATGCCTTCGCCTATTCGCCGACACAGGCTGATGTATATGGCTTGGGAGTAGCTGATGGAAAGGGCTTCTATAAGGCAATGGCCGGAGCAAGTGAAGATGGTAAGTACGTGAGACAGATTGGTATCGACGTGCTCCCAGACTATGAAGGCGAAGGATATGGAACAGGATTAACCACCGCTCTTAAGCAGAGGATTATTGAGGATGGATATCTTCCCTTCTACGGAACAAGCGAATCCCATGCTATCTCAAGACTGGTGGCAAGCAAGGCTGGCTTCTTACCAGCTTTCACAGAATTATTTGTAGGTAAGATTGACCCGAGTATGGGTGGAATATACGATTGAAAACTTGGTTGACATAACAATTGCAGGAGGAAGGAATGGACAGAATTACATTAGGCAGCACTAACATTACAGTTAACAGGAATGGCTTCGGCGCCCTTCCTATTCAGAGAATTGCAACAGAGGATGCCGTAGCACTAATCAGAAAAGCTTACGATGCAGGAATTGATTTCTATGATACAGCTCACTACTATTCTGACAGCGAGCATAAGCTTGGAATCGCTCTTGAGGGAATCAGAGAGAATGTATACATTGCAACTAAGACAGGCTCTACGACGGTAGAAGGCTTCTGGGCTGATCTTGAGAATTCCTTAAAAGAGCTTAAGACTGACTATATCGATATATATCAGTTCCATAATCCTGCAGTATGTCCTAAGCCGGGCGATGGTTCCGGATTATACGAGGCAATGTTGGAAGCTAAGGCTCAAGGCAAGATTAAGCATATTGGTATTACCAATCACAGACTGTCTGTAGCCAGAGAGGCAATTGCATCAGGTTTATATGAGACACTTCAGTTCCCATTCTGCTATATCTCAGGACCACAGGAGCTTGATCTTGTTAATAAGTGTAAGGAAGCTAATATGGGCTTCATCGCTATGAAGGCCCTGTCAGGTGGACTGATTACTAATTCGGCAGCAGCCTATGCCTTCCAGGCACAGTTTGATAATGTACTTCCAATCTGGGGAGTTCAGAGAGAGAATGAGCTTGATGAGTTCATCTCATATATTGATAATCCACCTGCTATGACAGATGAGATTAAGGCTATTATTGATGCAGATGTGGCAGAGCTTGCAGGAGAATTCTGCAGAGGCTGTGGATACTGTATGCCATGTCCTGTGGGAATTCAGATTAATAACTGTGCGAGAATGTCATTACTTCTTCGCCGTGCTCCATCTGAAGGCTTCTTATCTGAGGAGTGGCAGGCCAATATGAAGAAGATTGAGGACTGTCTTCACTGCAACAAGTGCAAGAGCCATTGTCCATATGAGCTAGATACACCAGCACTTCTGCAGCGCAACTACGAGGACTACAAGAGAGTTGTAGCGGGAGAGGTATCGGTGCAGTAGGAGAGAGACTACGGGATGAACCTGGGGGACGGGGTCAGAGGTTCATTTTACATGACCCTTTGACCCCGTCCCCCAGGTTCATCCCGTCCCCCAGGTTCACACAGATAGACAATAAAAAAAGACCCATACGGGTCTTTTTTTTATTGTCTATCTATTCGTCATCATCCTCTTCCGTACCAGCAACTGCGGCAATAACAGAAGTAACAGCTGCTACAACAACAACTGCTGCGATAATAACTAATAATCCACCTGCAAGAATAATAAATGTACCGTCCATGATTGACACCTCCGACGAAGAATATGTTATCATATTCGCAGAGTATTCTCAAGGAGGAAAGTGTGAAAACTAAAAGAGATATTCTTCCAGATATATTAAGAGGTTTTGCAATAATCATGGTTGTCCTGGGTCACTGTATCCAGGAGGGCAATGGCGCGGACTTCTCTAACAATATGCTTTATTTTGATGACCGCTTCTATTGGTTCATCTACAGCTTCCATATGCCACTCTTCGCCCTGATTGCCGGTTACTATGCTTATCCTTCAATTAAGAAAGCAACAGACAGGAAGGCCAGATGGTCATTACTTTTAAGGCGCGTATCCACATATTTCATTCCAATCTTCGTGTGGACCCTATTCGAAGTAAGCAGAGAAGCCATCATCAACACCAGACTTGGCTACATCACCTACACACCAGCATTTTTCCTGACTACCCTGATTCAGAGAGTCCTTACTAATCACTGGTTCCTCTGGTCCATGATCATCAGCTTCATCGTGGTGTGGCTTATGCATTTCTATCTGAAGGACAACATGATTATCTATTGCCTAATCTACCTGTCCCTCTTCTTCATCCCAGATGCATATAACCTCCACGCATATAAGTTCCTGCTACCCTTCTACGTTGTAGCATATTATGTCAACCAGTATTACCATTCAGATAGACCTAATATGGTAAAATCGATTGCGACTAAGTGCCTGAACTTTTACCAGAAGAAGGGAATACTTCTAACTGTCGTCTTCATAATATTCGCCAGTCTCTTCCTTATATATAGAAGAGAAGCATTAATCTATGTTGGCGGTTACAGAATTACCAAGAATATCTGGTGGCAGATGTTATTCATTGATATATACAGGACAATAATCGGATTCGTGGGTTCCGTATTCTGGATTCTCTTTTTCATGAAGCTTAAAGATATGCTAAAAGGCTACAAGTTCCCGATACTTACAGCCTTCGGTCAGTACAGCCTCGGTGTATATCTGATTAGCGGTTATTCAACCATACTTATTATGAGGAGGTTCACAGACCCACTATCCTATAGCATTCCAAGAGTGCTTCTTGAGACCCTGATAATAAGTGCAGTGTCCTTAGGACTATCAATGTTAATTGGCAGAGTGCCATATCTTAAGAAGATAATAGGTAAGTAAAAGAAAAAAATAGCAATAATTGATAATAGAGCAATTATTGAAAAATGAATGGCAGATTGGTATACTGTCATAGATATTGTAGATTAGCCGTAGGGCTTAAGGAGGATAAAATAATGGTTTCATGGAATAATCTTGATACACTGAATAGCTTCAAGACATTGGAGAATGCAGACAAGGTAGTTGTTAAAGAGGTTATGGCTGGTGAGAATGGTGCTAAGAGAGTTAAGAACTATTCAGTACCAATGGCAGCAGGCCTTAATTATAACTATGCAGCTAAGGCAGTTAATGACGAGATCATCGCTGACCTTCAGGCACTTGCAGATGAGGCAGAGCTTACAGATAAGTATGCAGAGCTTTATAACGGTGCTGTAATTAATACTGGTGAGAAGAGACTTGTTCTTCATCAGTTATGCCGTGGACAGCTTGGTAATGATGTAGTAGCTGACGGCATCAATAAGAGAGACTTCTATGTGGCTCAGCAGACTAAGATCGCTGAGTTCGTAGAGAAGGTTCATAATGGCCAGATCACAAATGCAGCTGGTGAGAAGTTCACTACAGCAGTTCAGATTGGTATCGGTGGATCTGACCTTGGTCCTCGTGCTATTTACTTAGCACTTGAGAACTGGGCTAAGAAGACAGGCAACTTCAAGATGGAAGCTAAGTTCATCTCTAACGTTGATCCTGATGATGCAGCAGCAGTACTTGCTTCTATCGATGTAGCTCATTCAATCTTCGTACTTGTATCTAAGTCAGGTACTACTCTTGAGACACTTACTAATGAGTCATTTGTTAAGGATGCAATCGTTAAGGCTGGTCTCAACCCAAGCAATCATATGATCGCTGTAACATCAGAGACATCACCACTTGCTAAGAGCAGTGATTATCTTGCAGCTTTCTTCATGGATGATTATATCGGTGGTAGATTCTCATCAACATCAGCAGTTGGTGGCGCAATCCTCTCACTTGCATTTGGCGCTAAGGTATTCGCAGACTTCCTTGATGGCGCAGCAGCAGAAGATAAGCTTGCAACTAATAAGGATGTTAAGAACAACCCAGCACTTCTCGATGCACTTATTGGTGTATATGAGAGAAACGTACTTGGTATGGATGCAACAGCAGTTCTTCCATACTCACAGGCTCTTTCAAGATTCCCAGCTCACCTTCAGCAGGCAGATATGGAGTCTAATGGTAAGAGTGTTAACAGATTCGGCGAGCCAGTTAACTATGTAACAGGCCCAATCATCTATGGTGAGCCAGGTACTAATGGTCAGCATTCATTCTATCAGTTACTTCACCAGGGAACAGATATTATTCCACTTCAGTTCATTGGCTTCAAGAAGAGCCAGTGCGGTGTAGATGTTGATATTCAGGGAAGCACAAGCCAGCAGAAGTTATGTGCTAACGTTGCAGCTCAGATTGTTGCCTTTGCATGTGGTAAGGATGATGAGAACAACAACAAGAAGTTCGAGGGTAACCGTCCTTCAAGTATCATCATTGGTGAGGAGCTTACACCAGCAGCTATGGGAGCAATCCTTTCACACTTCGAGAACAAGATTATGTTCCAGGGCTTCATCTGGAATGTTAACTCTTTCGATCAGGAAGGTGTTCAGCTTGGTAAGGTACTTGCTAAGAAGGTTCTTGCTCATGAGACAGATGGTGCTCTTAAGGAGTACAGTGATCTTCTTGGTATCTAATTAGGTAAAGCGGGTAAAAATGAGAGACATTGAGGTTGCCAGAGAATTCTTTGGTAGAGACGTCTTCGCAACGAAGACAACAGGAATAGTAATTGATGAAGTTGGAGATAATTATTCCAAGTGTAGCCTTAAGATTGAGCAGAAGCACTTAGCTGCTAACAATCAGATTATGGGTGGGGCAATATTCACCCTGGCTGATTTTGCCTTCGCAGTGGCTTCCAATGATGTTGATCATTTTACAGCAACATCCACCAGCAATATCTCTTATATCAGTATGGCTAAGGATGACACATTAATAGCGGAATGCAGGGCTATAAAGAATGGTAAGCGAATAGCTTTCTTCCAGACAGAGGTCAGAGACGGCCTAGGTAACCTGGTAGCAACAGTTACCGCATCCGGTATACATTTAAGCTAGAAAATGGCGGTTCAGTATTAAACTGGACCGCTTTTTATGTTATCATTATTGAATAAAGTAGTAACAATACAATTGATAAAATGTAATGAGGATTGTATATGAAGAATAAAAAGGCTAAGGACATTTTAATGGCGGATATGACTATTAAGGAGAGACTTGAAGCATACGTTGTAAGAAGTCTGCTTATTGCAATATTCATATTTGTTATTGGTATTGGTTCTGTGGCATCCTACTATCTTATTGAGAAGGCTGATGCGCTTATTACTGCAAGAACTAATGCCATGGTGACAGGAGCAGATGAATGGTTTGACATTCAGGGCGCCTATGTTACAACACTTGCTACCACAATGGAACAGATGGGATTTAATGAGACAGCAAGTGAGGAATGTACAGCATATCTGGCAAGAACTATGGAGGATAATGAAGCTGCTTACTGCTATTATGCAGGATTTGTAGATAAGACCTGTTCCTTCGGTGATTATTGGGAGCCAGCACCTGGTGAGTATGATCCACTTACAAGAGGATGGTATAAGGGTGCACTTGAGACAGACGGAGTGTATATTTCAGAAGCCTATGTTGATGCAACAACAGGCAAGATGGTTATTACTATTTCCAAGGCTGTTAAGAAGGATGGCAAGGTAACAGGAGTTGTTGGTGCAGACTTCTTCCTCGATGAGTTGGAGGCTCTTGCTAATTCTCTTGGTTCAAGTTCAAGCTATGCAATTCTTATTGATAGAGATGGAACAGTCATTACCCATAAGAATAAGGATTACTTACCAGCAGTACTTGCAGATGGATCAGAGAAGTATACTTCTTATGTAGATGCAGGAATTGCAGCTAAGCTCTTCCAGCCAGCTAACAGAGTTAAGAAGGTGACATTATCAAGAGTATACAGATCCGAGTATCTTGAAGAGAGTGGCTTCACTGTTGTATATGCTACTAAGTTCACAAGCTATTATGGAGCATCATTATTATTCTATGGCTGCTGTATCCTACTTGTTATTATTGCAATTATTGTATCTAAGAAATATAGCAAGAAGATGCTCACTAAGTTGTTCTCACCATTTGATGAGCTCAATGATATGGCCGAGAAGATGGCAGGCGGCGAGCTTGGCTATGATGCTAAGTACACCCGTGATGATGAGATTGGTAACCTCTGTGTTGCAATTCAGAATTCGAACAACGCAATCAGCGGCTATATTACAGATATTGATGAGAAGCTGAATATGATGTCTGACGGTGATCTGACAGTTCAGATTGATCAGGAATATGTCGGCGACTTCTCTTCCCTTAAGGAATCAATCAACGGAATTGCCCAGTCTATGAGAAAAGCGATGGCAGTTATCTCTGAGGCATCCGAGGCAGTTCACACAAGTGCTGAGAATGTTGCATCGGGAGCAGGAGACCTTGCTGATGATGTACAGCATGTAACACTGCTTGTTAATGATGTTAATACTCAGATTAGTGAGATTCAGACTAAGTTCACAGAGAGCTTAAATGTAGCAGACGAATCAATGCATCTGTCTGACAAGGCAATGACATATCTCGATGAGAGTAATGCTCATACTAATGAACTCTTAGAAGCAATGAAGGAGATCACAGACAAGTCTTCACAGATTGCTGAGATTATCGAGATTATCAACGGAATCGCTTCACAGACTAACCTTCTAGCACTTAATGCATCAATTGAGGCAGCCAGAGCAGGTGAAGCAGGTAAGGGATTCGCAGTCGTAGCTGATTCTGTAAGAGATCTTGCAGAGCAGACATCACAGGCAGCAGGCAGAATCACAGGACTTATCAGTGAGTCAACCACAGCGGTTGAGAAGGGTAATCAGCTTGCCGAAGAGACAACTGAGAAGATGAAGCAGGTTGTCGAGATCACCAATGATTTCAACAATCACGTAGAAATGATCGTATCTTCAATCAAAGAAGAGACAGAGCTTGTTGATGCCGTATCTGGCAACGTTGACCAGATGGAGAGCTTCGCAACCAACACCTCAGCCACATCCGAGGAGTGCGTTGCCTTAAGTAGCGAACTCTATGACCAGGTCGAGGTCATGAACAAGCAGATTAACGCATTTAGAATATAATAAGCGGACATAAAAATAGAACCTTTATGAAGCGTTGGCCGCGCTGCAGGCTGCCCCGTATCTACCGGGAATGCCAAGCACTTCCTTGCAGCCGGAGGGGACTTCATAAAGGTTCTATATTTTTAATGTCCGCTAATATACAATAATTAAATCTGCTTGTTCACCTTGGCCACCAGACCTGGTAATGCTTTTTCGAATTTGACGCCGTACCAGTGGGACTTGTCGTCGATGGTTGCCTTGATGCAGTCGACAACGAAGTCGGCAGCAGTTTTGGCAGATTCATATACTGAGTAGCCCTGCATAAGTGAGCCAGTGAAGGCTGCGGCATAGCAGTCGCCGGTTCCGTGGGTTCCATTTCCAATCTTGTCAGTGAAGTAGTATTGAATATCTGAAGTATCACTGTCATATACGGCTACGCCGATCTTATCTTCTTCGAAATAAATTCCCTTTAGAACAATCTTCTTAGCGCCAAGGCTTGATAGTCTGTTAATCAGAGTCTCGATGTAGTCGGTATTATGTAAACCACCAACATATTCCATACCTGTCATCAATGAGGCCTCAGTAATATTAGGAAGAATTATGTCTGCTTTTCCACATAAGCCTGCCATATGTGATACGAATTCTGAATCGAAGCCTGCATAGAGTCTGCCATTATCAGCCATGGCAGGATCTACAATGAGAAGACCATCCTCAGTTATTACATTTTTCCTTAGTTCAGATACAAATTCTATCTGAGTAATATTGGCAAGATATCCTGTGTATAGACAATCGAATATCTGCCCCTCCTTCATCCAGTGATTCATGATACCTGGGAGATCATCACTCAGATCTCTTATTGTGTATCCTGTGAATTCACCTGTGTGGGTGGACAGAACGGCTGCTGGCATAATAATTGTCTCAACGCCGCAGGCGGATATGATTGGAAGTGCTACAGTAATGGAGCACTGTCCCAGACAGGAAATATCCTGTAGTGTACATACTCTCTTATTAGTCATTATTTCTTTCCTCGCCCACTCATTATATAACCAATTCCCATATTCGTTAATAGAATTTTTATTTAAGATTCCCAGTTTGTTTCTTTTTTCAGGGATAAGTGGGTGTTATACTATTAGAGTAAAATCAGTGTGTATGTTAGGAAAAATTATGAATCTTAAGAAGAGTCTAACAATTACATTAATATCACTCCTGTCCATGCCTGTCATAATGATGATAGTGACAATTGTACTAATGATTGTCTTCCGTGACCCGCAGCTGTCGAGGACCCTTGTAGTTCAGCTTATCTGGATAATGATTGTGGTATTAATAATATACGATATTATGTTAACCACGTGGGTTAATAAGGGTGTATTCCACCACATCCGTAAGCTGGATAAGGCTATGGAGTGTGTATCTGAGGGTAATTTCGATTATGCCCTGGATTCAAGCAAGGTGGATGGTGAGATTGCTGATCTCTACAATGCCTACGAGGATATGAGACTTAAGCTTAAGGACGCCTCTGAGGAACGAATTCAGGTTGAGGCCCAGAACAGGGAGCTTATCAGTAATATTACCCATGATCTGAAGACACCAATTACATCCATCAAGGGTTACGCGGAAGGAATTATCGACGGGGTAGCTGATACTGATGAGAAGAAGGACCGCTACATTAGAACAATATATGATAAGACCAAGGACCTTGATCGTCTGCTTAATGAGCTGACCTACTATTCGAGCATTGATAGTAATAAGATTCCATATCACTTCCAGAAGATTGATGTGGGCGGCTTCTTCACCGACTGTGTTGAAGAGGTTGGTATGGATCTTGAGAATAAGAATATCAGACTTGACTTCGTTAATCTTGTGGAGCCGGGGACACTTGTCATTGCGGATCCAATTCAGATGCGCAAGGTTATTAACAATATCGTTGGTAACAGCGTGAAGTACATGGATAAGGAGAAGGGCATTATTGATATCCGTATCCTTGATGCTGTAGACAGTATCCGTGTTGAGATAGAGGATAATGGAAAAGGAATCGATACTAAGGATCTTGGCAAGATATTTGAACGATTCTATCGCACGGACGCCTCAAGGAATTCATCCCAGGGCGGAAGCGGTATAGGATTATCAATTGTTAAGAAGATTATTGAGGACCATGGCGGATATATCTGGGCCACAAGTAAGGAAGGCGAAGGTACATGTATGCACTTCGTACTTCGTAAATACGAGGAGAGACCAGAGAGTGAAAGTGAGGAGCATGTATGAGCAAGGTATTAATTATAGAAGATGAGATGGCAATTGCCGAACTTGAGAAGGATTATCTTGAGTTAAGTGATTTCGAAGTAGATATTGAGAATTCCGGAGATGCAGGATTAACAAGAGCCCTTACTAACGATTATGATATTATTGTTCTTGATCTGATGCTTCCTGGAATGGATGGCTTCGAGGTATGTAAGAATATCAGAGAAGAGAAGCAGATTCCAATTCTTATGGTATCAGCTAAGAAGGATGATATAGATAAGATCAGAGGTCTTGGCCTGGGTGCTGATGATTATATTACCAAGCCCTTCAGTCCAAGCGAGCTTGTAGCGAGAGTTAAGGCTCATCTGTCGAGATACGAGAGACTGATGGCTACCAACCAGAAGACCAATGATATTATTGAGATAAGAGGAATCAAGATTGATAAGACTGCAAGACGTGTCTATATCAATGGTGAAGAGAAGCAGTTCACTACTAAGGAATTCGATCTCTTAACCTTCCTTGCCGAGAATCCTAATCACGTATTCAGCAAGGACGAGCTCTTCAGAGAGATCTGGGATATGGATTCCATCGGAGATATTGCAACAGTAACTGTTCATATTAAGAAGATTCGTGAGAAGGTTGAGATCGATACAGCCAATCCTCAGTACATTGAGACTATATGGGGTGTAGGATATAGATTTAAGGTGTAATATATTGATTTGCCATTAAATATAATGAATAATTTACAAAAAAAAAGAAAAAGATTACATAAAATTGTTAGAATATCCAAAATTGACCAATAAATATTGACTATGAAATATTGGTGTGATATCTTTGGGACTAACAAAAACAAGAGCGTTTTGCATTATTGCAAAGCGCTCTTTTTGTTTTCAAATCAATAGGAGGATTTATTATGAAAAGAAAGTTATTAGCAGTGATCCTCGCAGTTTCAATGTTTACAGCATTAACTGCATGTGGATCAAGCGAGGCATCAGCACCAGCTGCAGAGGCAGCAGCAGAGACAACTGAGACAGCAGAGACAGCAGAGGCTGAAGTAGCTACTGGTGAGGCTGGAGCTCTTACAGGTACTCTTAAAATGGGTATGATTGGACCACTTACAGGCGCAGCAGCTCTCTATGGTAATGCAGTTAATAATGCTGCTCAGATTGCAGTAGATGAGATCAATGCAGCAGATGCTGGTTTTAAGATTGAGTACAATGGCCAGGATGATGAGCATGATGCTGAGAAGTCAGTAAATGCTTATAACACTCTTAAGGACTGGGGAGTACAGGTAATTGTTGGTTCTGTTACAACTACTCCTTGTGTTGCTGTATCAGCAGAAGCAAATTCAGACAGAATATTCATGCTTACACCATCTGCTTCTTCTACAACAGTAACAGAGGGCAAGGATAATATGTTCCAGCTTTGCTTCTCTGATCCTAACCAGGGTTCAGCTTCAGCACAGTACATTAAGGATAATGCTTTAGCAGAGAAGATTGCAGTAATCTACAACAACTCAGATGCATATTCTACTGGTATCTACCAGAAGTTCCAGGAGGCTGCAGATTCAATCGGACTTAGTGTTGTATCTGTAACAACATTTACTGATGATACAGCAAATGATTTCTCAGTTCAGATTTCTGAAGCACAGACAGCAGGCGCTGAGTTATTATTCCTTCCAATCTACTACACTCCAGCATCACTTATTATGCAGCAGGCAGCAGCAATTGGTTATGATGTAACAATGTTCGGTGTAGATGGTATGGATGGTATCCTTACACTTGAGGGATTTGATACTTCACTTGCTGAAGGCGTAATGCTTCTTACACCATTCTCAGCTGATGCAACAGATGACGCAACAGTATCATTTGTAGCAAAGTACAATGAGAAGTTTGGTGAGACACCATCACAGTTCGCTGCTGATGGATATGATTGTCCTTATGCTATCTATACAGCACTCAAGTACTACGCAGAAAAGAATGGTGGTCTTGATGTAACAGATATGGGATATGACAAGTTATGTGAGATTCTTATCTCTGTATTCTCAAATCCTGATTTCTCTGTTGACGGTATTACAGGTGCAGGAATGACATGGACAGCAGAAGGTGAAGTTAATAAGGCACCTAAGGCTGTAGTAATTAAGGACGGCGTATACGTTGGTTTATAATTAGCAATTTGATTTTTGTTTTTTAATCCTAATTGAAGGGCCATAGTGTTGAATGTAATGTCAATAATATGGCCCCGATATTGTGGTATGTGGGAGGAATGACATGCTTAGTTATCTGATTAATGGAATTAGTCTAGGCAGTGTATATGCAATAATAGCGCTGGGATATACGATGGTCTATGGAATTGCCAAGATGCTTAATTTTGCTCACGGTGATGTAATTATGATTGGTGGATATATGGCTTTTTGTTCATCATCATATTTGGGTTGGCCACCGATTATCTGTGTGCTTTTTTCAATTGTTGTATGTACAGTGCTCGGAATTATAATTGAGAAGCTGGCTTATAAGCCACTTAGAGCTGCAAGCTCACTGGCAGTACTTATTACTGCAATTGGTGTGTCTTATTTTTTACAGAATGCAGCACTTTTAATTTGGTCATCTAATCCAAAAGCATTCCCAAATCTTATTAATTTACCTTCACTTCAGATTGGTGGAACTCAGATTTCGGCTGTTGCACTTATTACAATTGCTGCGTGTATTGTAATAATGATTGTTCTTACACTTTTTACAAATAAAACCAAAATGGGTAAGGCAATGAGGGCAGTATCTGAAGATAAAGGCGCTGCCCAGCTAATGGGAATAAATGTAAATGGAACTATTTCTCTCACATTTGCCATTGGATCTGGATTAGCTGCTATTGCAGGTGTTTTACTATGTACAGCATATCCAACACTTATGCCAACTACCGGTGCAATGCCTGGTATTAAAGCATTTACCGCAGCTGTATTTGGTGGAATTGGATCAATACCTGGAGCAATGATAGGTGGTATTCTTTTAGGAATAATCGAAATATTTGCTAAGGCTTATATTTCTACCCAGTTATCTGATGCCATAGTATTTGCAGTACTGATCATTGTTCTTATTGTTAAGCCAACGGGCTTACTTGGTAAGAAAATAGCAGAGAAGGTATAGGAGACTAGTCATGAAGATGATATCAAAGAAAAGCCTAAACGGTTTTATTAATTATGGAATTATCATAGTCCTTTTTATAATTTTTCAGTCTCTTTTATCAACAAAGCATCTTTCAAGTTCTCTTTCCGGACAGTTAGTGCCAATTTGTGCATATGTTGTAATGGCACTTTCACTTAATCTTGTTGTTGGTTTTTCTGGCGAATTATCACTGGGCCATGCGGGATTTATGAGTATTGGCGCTTTTGCAGGAGTAATTGCTTCAACCGCCTTATCCGGAAGTGTAACTTCAGGCGGATTCAGACTCTTAATTGCTATTATTGTTGGAGCAATATTTGCGGCTTTAGCAGGCGTAGTAATTGGAATACCAGTTCTAAGGTTAAGAGGAGACTATTTGGCAATAGTAACCCTTGCTTTTGGTGAGATTATCAAAAATGTCATGAACTGTATGTATATTGGTGTCGATAGCAATGGACTTCATTTTTCTATTCAGGATGCCAACTCTATGGGCATGGAGCCGACAGGAACAATTATTGTTAATGGACCAATGGGAGCACTTGGAATTAAGAAATTATCTACTTTCCTGGCAGGAACAATTTTGATTCTTATTACCCTCTTTATTATTCAGAATCTGGTAAACAGCCGCTCAGGTAGAGCTATTGCCGGAATAAGAGATAATCGAATTGCAGCAGAGGCATGTGGAATACAGATTACTAAGTATAAGCTTATGGCTTTTGTAGTATCGGCTGCTCTTGCGGGTTCGGCTGGTGCATTATATGCGCTTAACTATTCTACAGTTGTACCTAAGAAATTTGATTTCAATACATCCATACTTGTACTTGTATTCGTTGTACTTGGAGGAATTGGTAATTTAAGAGGATCTATTATTGCAGCTATTGTACTTACTGTATTACCTGAATTACTGCGTGAATTCCAGGATTACAGAATGCTTGTTTATGCAATTGTTCTTATTGTTGTAATGATAGTAACTAATAATGAAAAAGCATCGGCTTTTATAAAAGGAATATTTAACAAGAAAAGTAAGGAGGTTGCCTAATGGCTAATGATAAAGAACAAAAACTTGTCAGAGTGCAGAGTCCAAACTTTTTGCCGGAAAAAGAGCTTAAAAATGCTCCTATATTAGAGGTTTCTCATTTGGGAATTGATTTTGGTGGCCTTACAGCAGTTGATGACTTCAATATGGTAGTTGGTCAAACAGAAATATGTGGTCTGATTGGACCTAATGGTGCTGGTAAGACTACAGTATTCAATATGCTCACCAAAGTATACCAGCCTTCAAGGGGAACTATTATGCTTGCTGGTAAGGATACACATAGTATGAATACTATCCAGGTTAACCAGGCCGGTATTGCAAGAACTTTCCAGAATATACGCTTATTCGATAAGCTTACTGTAGAAGATAATGTTAAGATAGGACTCCATAATTCTATTAATTATGGAATGTTTGAAGGTATTTTCAGATTACCAGGTTATTGGAAAGAAGAGAAAAAGTCTCATGAAAAAGCATTAGAACTATTATCTCTTTTTGATATGCAGGATCTTGCAAATGATTATGCTGGTTCTCTTCCATATGGAGCCCAGAGACGATTAGAGATAGTAAGAGCTCTTGCAACCAATCCTAAGTTATTACTTCTTGATGAGCCGGCAGCAGGTATGAATCCGTCTGAAACACAGGAGCTTATGGATAATATCCGTAAGATTAGAGATGTCTTTGGAATCGCGGTATTACTTATTGAGCATGATATGAATCTTGTTATGGGAATATGCGAAAAGATAGTTGTTCTCAATTTTGGAAAAATAATAGCAAAAGGAACACCATCAGAGATTCAGAGTAATCCAGAAGTAATTGAGGCATATCTTGGCAAGGCTGCCACGACGCCTGGGAAGGAGGCTTAATATGAGTTCTATATTAAGCGTTACAGATTTAAATGTTCATTATGGTAGTATTCATGCGCTGAAGGGAATTACCTTTGAAGTAAAGGAGGGTGAGATTGTTACCCTGATTGGAGCGAATGGAGCGGGTAAATCAACTACTCTTAATACTATTAGCGGCCTTCTTAAACCAACTTCAGGTAAAGTAGAATTACTTGGAGAGTCTCTTATGGGCTGTCCTGCACATAAGATAGTTGAGAAGGGTATGGCGCTCTGCCCTGAAGGTAGAAGAGTATTCTCTCAATTATCAGTAAGAGAGAATCTTGAAATGGGTGCTTATACAAGACCATCTTCTGAAATAGAGGATTCATTAAGTATGGTTTATGAGCAGTTCCCTCGTCTTAAGGAGAGAAGCAAGCAGACAGCAGGTACACTTTCTGGTGGCGAGCAGCAGATGCTTGCAATGGGAAGAGCACTTATGTCAAAGCCAAGTCTTATGATGCTTGATGAACCATCAATGGGTCTTGCACCAATTCTTGTTGAGCAGATTTTTGACATTATTAAAAGCCTAAATAAAGCTGGTACAACAATTCTTTTAGTTGAGCAGAATGCTCAGATGGCACTATCAATTGCTAACAGAGCATATGTTTTGGAAACTGGCAAGATTGTTATCAGTGGCACTGGTGAAGAGCTACTTTGTGATGAAGCTGTTAGAAAAGCATACTTAGGTGGCTAAACATCTGGAGGTAAAGTGTGAAAATAGTAATAATTGGCGCAGGTGCAATGGGTTGCCTGTTTGGTGGATATTTGAGCAGGAATAATGAAGTTATTCTGCTGGACAGTTATGAGCCACAGATTAATGCAATTAATCAGAATGGTATCAATATTATTGAGCTTGATGGATCGGAAAATAATTATTCCAATGTTAAGGCATATAAGTCTGGTGAATATAAGGATATTGCAGACTTAATTATAGTCTTTGTAAAATCAACATTTTCTGAGAGTGCCTTAGAGAGTAATAAAGAATTATTTGGTCCTAATACCCTCGTAATGACCCTTCAGAATGGTGCTGGTAATGACAGATTAATTGCTAAATATGTAGCTGAAGAAAATGTAATTATTGGTACCACCAAACATAATGCAATAAATGTTGGAAGTGCCACAAGTAAGCATGGTGGCTCTGGCAAAACAACAATAGGAAGCAACTTTCAGGATAATGCCAACCTGATAACGGTTAAAGAAATATTTGATGAATCTGGATTGGAAGTGGAAATCACGGAGGATATTCAGAGAATTATATGGAGTAAATTGTTTATTAACTTATCTGTTAATACATTTACTGCAATCACAAGATCTCCTATTGGATCAATGATTGATAATAAGTATGCCTGGGATTTTGCGGAGAAGATGATTTGTGAAGCCGTTAATGTTGCTGAGGCAGATGGCGAGCATTTTTCTTACAGGGAAGTATTAAATACAGTACATCAATTATGTGTTGATGCAGGAAATGGTTATTCATCTATGTCTCAGGATGTAATGAACTGCCGTCTTACTGAGATTGATGCGATTAATGGTGCAATTGTAAAACAGGCCAGATTATACAATGTTCCTGTTCCATATAATGAGCTAATCGTAGATTTAATTCATGCGATCGAGGGCTCGTATAAATATCAAAATAAATCATAAGCTTGATTCGGTTACTTAGTAATCAATTAATAACATGAGCGGTCCTTGCTGGGACCGCTTTTTTTATACGAAAAAATACGAAATTATCATTGCAAATAGAACTACAAAACAGTAATCTGTAAGTATAAGAATACTAGTTTAAATAATACTTGAATCTTAGTAGGAGGAAGACAAATGAAATATTATGTTAACCAAGCAGTCGAGACTACTGGTAATGGTAGTGAGGCAGCACCATTCAAAACAATTAATGAGGCAGCAGCTATTGCAGTAGCAGGAGATGAGGTCTTAGTAGCTCCTGGAATCTATCGTGAGAACGTTAACCCAATTAATGCGGGTACAGCTGATGCCAGAATCACATATAAGTCACTTGAGCCACTTGGCGCAGTTATAACAGGTGCCGAGCCATTGACAGGCTGGGAGCCCTTCGCACCTAACGTATGGATGGCTAAGGTTGATAATGAGATATTTGGCGATTACAATCCATTCGCTACAGATGTCTATGGTGACTGGTTCGACCAGCGTTACTATCAGCATACGGGTGACATCTTCTTAGGTGAGAAGTCTCTCTATGAGGTTGATTCTATCGAGAAGGTACTTAATCCTGTAGTCTATAAGAAGTCATGGGATTCTGCCTTCTCAGTATATACATGGTATGCCGAGGTAGATGATAAGACGACTACTATCTATGCCAACTTCCAGGGTAAGGATCCTAATGCAGAGGGAGTACAGATGACAGTTAGACAGGAGTGCTTCTATCCTCAGGCAGAGGGTGTTGGATATATTACACTTGATGGTTTTAGTGTAAAAATGGCCGCAACTCAGTGGGCTCCTCCAACAGCTATTCAGGATGGTATGATTGGTCCTCACTGGTCTAAGGGTTGGATCATTGAGAATTGTGAAGTATCTAATTCCAAGTGTTCAGGAATCTCTCTTGGTAAGTATTATCAGGAGGGTAATGATAATAAGTGGTCAGAGTGGAAGTTCAAGGATGGCACACAGACCCAGCGTGACTGTTCCTTAATTGCCCAGCTTGATGGCTGGAGCAAGGAGACAATTGGTTCTCATATTGTAAGAAACTGTAATATCCATGACTGTGGCCAGACAGGTATCGTTGGTAACCTTGGATGTGTATTCTCTGTTATTGAGAATAACCATATTCATCATATTAACAACAAGCAGAATCTGGCGGGTGCAGAGATTGGTGGAATTAAGCTTCACGCTGCAATTGATGTAATT
>DCIU01000076.1:6005-7548 GCA_002317245.1 Lachnospiraceae bacterium UBA1718 | reverse complement strand
TTCGTGGCAATCATTTCCATCACTGTACAAGAGGTATATGGCTTGACTGGCAGGCGCAGGGAACTCGTGTAACGGGCAACCTCTTCCATGACAATACAATTCCTAATCCTGATACTATTTCTAAGGATAACATTGATATCGGTGAAGATCTCTTCATTGAGATTGCTCATGGACCTACACTTGTTGATAACAATATCTTCTTATCAGATTACGCATTGAAGATTCCAACACAGGGACTTGCTATTGTTCATAATTTTATTGCTGGTTCCTTTACTGCTGTAGGCCGTGGTGTTAATAATGGATCAGTCTCTATTCCTTCACCAAGATATACACCAATTCACAGACCACATTCGACAGCTATCACAGGCTTCATGACAGTTCTGCATGGTGATAACAGATTCTACAACAATATCTTCCTTCAGAAGGACATCAGACCTTGTATGGCTGAGCTTCATGCGAAGATGAAGGATGACGAGTGGACAGATGCTAACCTAATCTGTGGTACAATACCATTCGAGGATTATCCTTCATATGAAGAGTATGCGGCACAGTTCCAGGGATACTGTGGAATGGGATCACCGGCAAGCAACCGTTACTATGACAAGCTGCCAGTATGGGCAGGTGGAAACCTATACTTCAATGGTGCTAAGCCAATGAGCAAGGAAAAGGATGCTTATGTTGACGTGGATAGAAAAGCAACCTTCACACTAGGCGATGAGTCTACAGGATACAAGTTCGAGACCAATGTATATGACTTCCTACCAGATAAGGATACTGACCTTATCGATACAGAATATCTTGGTATAGCCTTTGAGCCAGAAGAGGCCTTTGAGAATCCTGATGGTAGTCCGATTATTTTCGATACAGACTACTATGGTAAGAAGAGAGATAAGGTAATAGCTGGACCTATTGCGTAAATACTCCTTTTTAAGTATTGTAATTAATTAACTGATATAGTATAACTTTCTAAATGGACAAGAGAGTTCACCTTTGGTTGAACTCTCTTTTATCTTTCGTTAGGAGGACTGGTTATGAGAACACTTGAGACTAATGACTGGATATTGCTTAACAGTATAATTTACAGAATATATACTATGAACAGCATTAATGATATGCGTGAGAATTTTCTTGAGCAGATTAAAATGCTAATTGATTTCGATAGTGCCGACTTTCACCTGGCTTCTCCAGATGGAGAAAATAAGCTTGTTAATCCAGTATGTCTTAATTGTGAGGATGATTATTCCGCTCAATATGATGAGATAGATTACAGCCGTGGAATATTATATAGTGGCAAGACTCTTATATATCGCGAGACAGATATAATGAGTGATGAAAAAAGAGTTGAGACTGACTATTACAAGAAAGTCTACAAGCCTAACAACTGGCATTATTCATTACAGATGGTACTTGCAAGGAAGAAATCCTTCGTGGGGGTTGTTACTTTCTATAGAACAATTGGTAAGGGAGATTTCGAGTACGATGATATCTTTGTCTTAGATCTTCTTAAGGATCACCTGGCATACCGACTATATCAGCAGAAGGT
>DCIU01000076.1:381-5858 GCA_002317245.1 Lachnospiraceae bacterium UBA1718 | reverse complement strand
AGTGAGAATACATTAAAGAAACATATATTAAATATATACCGAAAGCTTGGAATAAATAACCGAGTCAATCTCTTTAAGATGATAAAAGAAAAAGAGTAGACAGTACTTATTTTTAAGTATAAAGATGGTTATTTTGGTTAGTTGAATTGTAATTATTAAAGGATTAGTATTCAACTAAATAAAGAAGAATCCGAAGCGAGAGGGCTACATATAAGGTGTAGTCCTCTTTTTTTTATAACACGAGGAGGAATGAGCTATGAAAGAATTAGTAATAATTATCAGACCAGAGAAGCTTGAAGAGATGAAGAAGATTCTTGATGAGGTTCATTGTGGTGGAATGACACTTTCTTCAGTAATGGGATGTGGAACTCAGAAGGGAACATCCTTTGAAGCTGGTGTTAATGAGATAAAGGGACTTAAGACTACTATTAACCTTCTTCCTAAGATTAGAGTCGAGGTAGTAATACCTGATAAGGAAGTTGAACATGTAATTATGAAAGTCAGAGAGACCTGTGCAACTAATCATGTTGGTGATGGCAAGATCTTCGTTAGAAATATTGAAGAGGCTGTAAGAATCAGAACAGGTGAGAGAGGAATTGACGCATTATAAGCAACCTTAAAGTGAGGTGATATATATGGGACACATTGTTGAACTTGAAAATGTCAATAAAATATATGGAACCAATCATGTTGTAAAGGATTTGAATCTCACAGTTGAAGAAGGAGAGTTTTTAACACTTCTTGGATCATCTGGTTGTGGTAAGACTACTACACTTCGAATGATTGCTGGTTTTGAAGAGCCAACAGAAGGATCTATCAAGGTTGAAGGAGAATCCATTGAGGAGAAAGAGCCCTTTGAAAGAGATGTTAATACAGTCTTTCAGTCTTACGCACTTTTTCCACATAAAACAATCTTTGACAACATTGCCTATGGCCTGAAGATGAAGAAGGTTCCAAAGGATGAGATAAAAGAACGAGTAAAAGAAATTATGAAGCTTGTTCAGCTGGAGGGATTTGAGAAAAGATATCCCTCTCAGTTGTCAGGTGGACAGAAGCAGAGAGTTGCAATTGCGAGAGCTCTGATAAATAAGCCAAAGGTATTGTTATTAGACGAGCCATTAGGTGCATTGGACTTAAAGCTTCGTAAGCAGATGCAGTTAGAGCTTAAGCGTCTACAGAAGAAGCTTAATATAACATTCATCTACGTAACACATGATCAGGAAGAGGCTCTTACCATGAGTGATAGGATCGCCATTATGCATGATGGAATTCTTGATCAGCTGGGCACACCTACAGAGATATATGAGTCGCCAGCAACTAAGTTCGTAGCAACTTTTATTGGTGAGACTAATATCTTTGATGGAATGGTAAGCCTTGTTAATGAGGATGATGTCCAGGTTACTATTGAGAACGGATTCATCTCAGGTAAGGCTGAAGGCTTCAGATTCGGTGAATATATCACTGTATCAGTAAGACCTGAGAAGATGAAATATTCGGATACACATGTACACGGCTTCAGTATAGTTGGAACCGTTAAGGATTATGTATATGTTGGTTCTGTAATTAAGTGTATTGTTGCCCTCCCAAATGGTAATGAACTTAAGCTTGAGAGGCTGGCAGGCCAGTCTCTCCCTGAGATAGGTTCATATATCTATCCTTACTGGGAGAAGGAGGACGCAGTCCTAATTCATAGTAGAGAGAACTCAATATTTGAGGCCTTAGACAACATTACGCTAGCCTAAAAGTTTAAGGAGGTGATTCTTATGGAAAAGAGTCATTCCAAACATGAATGGAGAGCCAATACACTACCAGCAATGGTAATGGTTGGACCAGTAACGCTTGTTCTACTCTTCCTTGTTGTAGCTCCACTGATATTTGTTGGAATCATGAGCTTATGTAAGACCGATGAGTATTACAACGTTGTATATGACTTCACATTAGTTAATTACGCTAAGCTGATTTCACCAGATTATTTGAAGATTTATCTTCAGTCACTGCTAATTGCATTTTTTACAACAGTAATCTGTATTCTGCTTGGATATCCATTCTCATATATAATCGCCAGAACAAAGAGTAAGAAGAAGACTCTTCTCTATATGTTAGTAATTATTCCTTTCTGGACAAACTCGTTAATTCGAATATATGGATGGAGAACATTCTTAGGTAGTAGCGGATGGCTTAATTCACTGTTAATGCTTCTGCATATTACTAAGGAACCTGTTGATATGCTTTATAAGACCGGAACAACAATACTTGGTATGGTCTATTGCCTGATACCATTTATGATTCTTCCTCTCTATACAGCTATTGAGAAGTTAGATACAAGCTTACTTGAGGCATCCAGCGATCTGGGCGCCAAGCCTGTTAAGACATTATTTGAGGTAATAATTCCATTAACATCAAGTGGTATCTTCTCTGGAAGTATCATGGTATTCATACCTTGCCTGGGATATTTCTTCGTATCAAATATTCTTGGCGGCGGTAATACAGATGTAATTGGTAACCTGATTGAGAGACAGTTCAAGAGTGCTAATAACTGGCCACTTGGAGCAGCCCTATCAATCATTCTTATTCTAGTAACACTTGTACTTGTTAAGATCTATCAGAAGCTTGGAGGCGACATGGACAGCCTCGGAGTATAAGAGGATAGCTTATGAAGAGAGAAAAAAAGACAAAGAGAATTAAGGCTGTAAGCGTAAGCTTCTGTACTCTTATATATCTGTTCTTATTTCTTCCAATTTCAGTAATAGTTGTGAATTCCTTCAATGCGACCAAGACTAAGCCTTATCTTAGCTGGAAGGGCTTTACTTTTGACTGGTATATCAAGCTGTGGAGCAATTCATCATTACTTGGTGCATTTGCTAACACAATGGTAATAGCCATAGTAAGTACCATACTTGCAACAATTATTGGAACACTTGGTGCTATCGGAATATACAGATATAAGTTCAGAGGCAAGGGAATAATAAATGGTCTATTATACATTCCCGTTGTTATTCCTGAGATTGTAATAGGAATTGCACTTCTTACAATCTTTTCTAAGGTCAATATACCACGAGGAATGATCACACTGATACTTGCCCATGTAAGCTTCTGTGTTCCCTTCGTTGTATTCAATGTAAGAGCAAGACTGGCTGGCTATGACAAGTCAGTTGAAGAAGCAAGCATGGATCTTGGAGCCAACAGAGTAACAACCTTTTTTGAGATTACACTGCCAATAATGGCACCAGGAATCGGAGGTGGAGCTTTACTTGCCTTCACATTATCAATTGATGATGTAATCATCAGTTATTTCGTTAATGGTCAGACTAAGACATATCCACTCAGAGTAATGGAGAGCATTAAGAGTGGTGTAGCACCTGACGTTAACGCATTATCTACAATAATTCTTCTCGGAACCATTGTATTAGTTGCTCTTACACAGAGTGACATTCTAAAAAAGGTGAAGAGTTGAAATAGCACTTTTTGTGCGAAGCTGTAACCCAGCTTGAAAGGAGGACATTATGAAAAAGAAGATTTTAGGCCTATTAATGAGTGCACTGCTCGTGGCAACAATGCTTACAGGATGTGGAGCTAGCAGTACATCAGAGGCAACAGCCACGGCGGCTGGAAGCGGAGAACTGAATATCTTCGTATGGACAGAGTACGTACCTGATTCTGTTATCGAGAAATTTGAGAAGGAGACAGGAATTAAGGTTAATATGTCCACATATTCATCCAATGAGGACTGTCTGTCCAAGGTTAAGTCAGAGGCAGCAGGCGCATATGATATTGTACAGCCAAGTGATTACATGGTAGCCAATATGATTGCACAGGGAATGCTTGCTGAACTTGATTTCGATAAGCTTCCTAACTTCTCTAATATAGGTGATAGCTATAAGAATCCTGCATATGATCCAGGTAATAAGTACTCAGTACCATATATGGGTGGTGCAGGTGCCATTGCAGTAAACAGAGATAAGATTGACCTTGATATAGATAGCTATGATGACCTCTTTGATCCTACCCTTGAGGGACAGCTGGTAGTTCTTGATGATTTCAGAGCAGTCATCGGTATGGCCAATAAGGCATTAGGCTTTGACTTCAATGAGACAGATACTGAGAAGCTTGATAAGACAGAGGCTAAGCTTCAGTCAATTAAGAAAAATATAGTTTTATATGATTCGGATTCACCTAAGAGCGCACTCATCTCAGGAGACTGTAATGCAGGTATGATCTGGAGTGCTGAAGTAGCAATGGCAATGGAAGAGAATCCAAGCATCGAAGTAATCTATCCATCAGAGGGTGCATACCTCTTCTTCGATAACTGGTGTATTACCAAGGATTCGCCTAATTATGATAATGCTCTGACATTCCTCAACTTTATGATGGATCCAGAGAATATGGCAATGGTTCTTGAGGAGTTCCCATATCTGTGCGCTAATACAGCAGCCATCGAGCTTATGGGTGATGAATACAGTTCTAATCCAGCTAAGAACCCTCCTGCAGATGCAATTGCCAAGGGTACATATGTAGAGAATCTTGATAGTGAAATACTTGATATTTACAGTGAGATGTGGACTAAGCTCAAAGAATAGTTAAAAGTGACTGGCCCAGGCATTATGTCTGGGCCATTTTCATCAGGAGGATATGGAAATGGCTATTGATTTTTTGTATTTAAGTGAAAAGGACATGATAGAGGCAGGCGTCCTTGATGCTAAGGGATGTGTGGAGGCCATGCGAGATGTAATGAGTCTCTTTGGCAAGAATGATTTCCTGCTTGGTGGCCCTAAGAATGATGAGCATGGATTACAGATGAACTTTCCTAAGGCTAAGGACATTGAAGGATTCCCTCTGGACAATGGTCCAGACAGAAGATTTAATGCCATGCCGGCTTATCTGGGCGGAAGATTCCACCTGGCTGGTCAGAAGTGGTATGGCTCCAACCATGACAATATTAAGAATGGTCTTCCTCGTTCTATCCTGATGGTTACACTTAATGATGTATATACAGGAGCTCCAATAGCATATATGTCCGCCAACCTTCTCAGTGCTATGAGAACAGGTGCAATGCCAGCAATGGCTGCAGACTATCTTGCTAATAAGGATTCAAAAGTGATATCGATTCTGGGCCCTGGAGTAATTAACAGGTGTGCCTTCATGTGCTACATGGCTGTCTTACCAGAACTAGAGAAGCTGAAGATTAAGGGTAGTTCACCGACTTCGAAATCAACTCTTGAGTTCAAGAAATTCGTTGAAGAGAACTATCCTCAGATTAAGGAAATTGAGATCTGCGAGACCTTAGAGCAGGCCTGCAGAGATGCTGATGTTGTTAGTGAAGCAATGTCTGTTGCGGCTGACAAGGCAGAGGAATTCCATCTTGAGTGGTTCAAGAAGGGAGCCGCAGTATTCTCCATGGGAAGCTTCATGTGGAGACAGTTCGATGAACTCTTAGATACAACAATGGTTGTTGATAATTATGGAATGTATGACAAGTA
>DCIU01000076.1:0-265 GCA_002317245.1 Lachnospiraceae bacterium UBA1718 | reverse complement strand
CAGGTACTCAACCTTTGCGATATCGTTAATGGAATTACTCCTGGACGTAAGAGCCATGATGAGATTGTTATGTGCTGTAGTGGAGGAATGCCAATTGAGGATGTGGCATGGGGATATGACTGTTACCAGAAGGCAATTGAAAAGGGAATAGGTACAAAGCTTAACCTTTGGGATCAGCCATTTATGGTTTAGAAATAGGGAGGATGAAAATGAGCTATCCGACAATAGAATTTTTATTTTTAAATGAGAAAGACATGATTAGGGC
>DCIU01000041.1:16219-18477 GCA_002317245.1 Lachnospiraceae bacterium UBA1718 | reverse complement strand
CCTTGATGACCTTGTAGGATACGAGATCAGCAAGGCTAAGCTCATTGCTAATACAGAGGCATTTGTCCAGGGCAGAAGAGCCAATAACTGCCTTCTTTTCGGCGATGCAGGAACAGGCAAGTCTTCATCAATCAAGGCTATTGCCAATAAGTACTACGATCAGGGACTTAGAATTATTGAGATATATAAGCACCAGTTCAAGGATCTCAATGATGTAATCAGCCAGATTAAGAATAGGAATTATAAGTTCATCATCTATATGGATGACTTAAGCTTCGAGGAATTCGAGATTGAATATAAGTATCTTAAGGCTGTTATTGAGGGCGGTATAGAGAAGAAGCCTAACAATGTTCTTATCTATGCAACCTCCAACAGAAGACACCTTGTCAATGAGAAGTTCTCTGACAGAGAGGATGCTCTTCACCAGTCAGATACAATGCAGGAGAAACTGTCTCTTGTATCCAGATTCGGCTGCATGATTTACTTCGGTTCTCCAGAGAAGAAGGAGTTCCAGAACATTGTTAAGGTAATAGCTGACAGAGAGGGCCTTGATATTCCAGAGGAGACACTTCTTGCAGAGGCTAATAAGTGGATGGTATCCCACGGAAGCATGTCGGGCAGATGTGCTCAGCAGTTCGTTGATTCGCTGTTAGGACAGCAGTAGATTATATAGGGTAAACTTATGGCAACTAAGATTTTCGCAGCCGTAGATGTCGGCTCCTATGAACTGAATCTTAAGATATTTGAATTCTCGCAGGGCAATATGAAGATTATTGAGGATGTGGGGTATAGACTGGACCTTGGTACTGATTCATATTCTACAGGTAAGATTCCTGCCGACAAGGTTACTGAGCTTATCAGAATCCTTAAGGAATTCACCTATATTATGCGCTCGTATAAGGTATCAGACTATAAGGTATATGGTACCTCTGCAATCAGGGAGACTGTTAATAAGAGTATTCTTATTGATCAGATTGAGCAGCGTACTAATCTTAAGATAGAGATACTTAGCAATTCGGAGCAGAGATTCTTAGACTACAAGGCTATTGCCAGCCGTGGTGAGAACTTCATTAAGACAATTGAGAAGCCTACAGCCATTGTTGATATTGGCGGTGGCAGTATTCAGCTGTCTCTCTTCGATAATGACAAGCTTGATGTTACTCAGAATATTGAACTGGGAATAATCAGATTAGCTGAACGCCTGAAATCATTGGATGTTAAGCCTTCAAGATATGAAGACATGTTAAATGAGATGATTGCAGGCCAGCTGTCAGTATTCTCAAGACTCTATATGAAGAACCGCAAGATCGAGAATCTTATAATTGTTGATGACTATATCTCAACGATTACGTGGAACAGAACCAAGGATTCCGAGAAGCCTGGCTTCATATCTTCAGACAGATTCTTAGCTTTCTGCCAGAAGCTCCGTGACATGAATCCTATCGAATTCTGCAGGAAGTATTCCGTTGCTATTGAGAACAGAGAGTTAGTACTTGTAGCAGCCTGCCTTGTAAGGAATATCGTGGATATCATGGGTATTAAGCAGATATGGTCTCCAGGTGTCAGCCTTACAGAGGGTATTGCCTATGAATATGGTGAGAAGAAGAAGCTAATTACTATTGGTCATAACTTCGAAGAGGATATTGTTGCCTGCGCAAGAAGCTTAAGCAGAAGATATCTGGGCGACGAGAAGAGAAGTGCCAACTTAGAGAAAATCAGTCTTGCCATTTTTGACGGAATTAAGACAATACACGGACTTAATAAGAGGGACAGACTGATCTTAAGGCTTGCAACCATTCTTCATGATTGTGGTAAGTATATCAGTCTTCATAACCTGTCAGACTGTAGTCATGACATCATAATGTCTACAGAGATTATAGGCCTCTCTGAAGAGGAGAAGGCAATACTTGCCAACGTAGTTAAGCATAATCACGCATATCTTGATTTCGATGTGGACAAGAGCAGCTTCACTATGTATGATGAGGCGGCATATCTTAGAATTGCCAAGCTTGTTGCAATACTAAGGGTGGCAAATGGCATGGATAAGAGTCAGAAGCAGAAGGTTAATGATATTAAGGTTAACCTTAAGAATGACAAGCTGCAGATCACAGTATTTACTAATAAGGATATGACTCTCGAGAAGGGCCTCTTTAGGAAGAGAGCAGACTTCTTCGAGGAGATATATAATATACGACCAGTTATTATACAGAAGCCAAGCCTGTAAGGCGGAGGTGGCAAATGGGTAAGATTGAATTAAA
>DCIU01000041.1:0-16122 GCA_002317245.1 Lachnospiraceae bacterium UBA1718 | reverse complement strand
CTCTTCGAGAGACTGAAGTTCCTTGCAATTACGGCATCCAACCTTGATGAGTTCTTCATGATTCGTGTAGCTTCTCTTAAGGATATGGATAATGCGGGATATAAGAAGCCAGATATATCAGGTATGACTCCAAAGCAGCAGATTAAGAAGCTAGGTACTGCTACTCATGAGCTTGTGGACGAGCAGTATGCAACCTTCAACAATCTCCAGAAGGAGATGGGCAGGGCTGGTATTAAGCTTGTAGGAGAGATTAATGGCCTTAAGAAGAAGCAGCTGGACTTCATTGACAGATATTTCGAGGAGAACGTATATCCTGTTCTTACTCCAATGGCAGTGGACAGCTCCAGACCATTCCCTCTTATCAGGAATAAGTCCCTTAATATTGGTGCCCTTGTTAAGCGTAAGACTGAAGAGGATACAGAGTATGAATTCGCAACAGTTCAGGTACCAAGCGTTCTACCTAGAATTATTGAAGTACCAGACAGTGACGAAGAGGGAAGAACTCTTGTATTACTTGAGAATGTAATTGAGAGGAATATTGAGAAACTATTCCTCAACTATGACATTATCACCACCTGTCAGTTCAGAATCATGCGTAATGCGGATCTGGAGATAGATGAGGAAGAGGCGGCAGATCTTCTTAAAGAGATTGAGAAGCAGATTAAGAAGCGCCAGTGGGGTGAGGTAATCAGACTTGAGGTTCAGCATGATACTGATGAGAGACTCTTAGAGGTTCTTAAGCAGGAACTTATGGTTAAGAAGGATGAGCTCTACTTCATCGATGGGCCACTTGACCTTACTGTATGTATGAAGCTCTATGGCCTGGATGTAGATGAGTCCATGAAGGAGCCTAAGTATACTCCTCAGATAGTTCCTGAGATAGAGGCAGCAGAGGATATATTCTCTGCAATCAGAAATGCTGATATCCTTATGCATCATCCATATCAGACCTTTGAGCCTGTTGTTAACTTCATAAGACAGGCCAGCATTGATCCGCAGGTACTTGCCATTAAGATGACTCTCTACAGAGTAAGTGGTAATTCACCAATCGTCTCAGCATTAGCCCAGGCAGCAGAGAATGGCAAGCAGGTAACAGTTCTTGTGGAGCTTAAGGCCAGATTCGATGAGGAGAATAATATCGTATGGGCAAGGAAACTTGAGCATGCGGGATGTCACGTAATCTATGGTCTTGTGGGCCTTAAGACCCATAGTAAGATTGCATTAGTAGTTCGTAGTGAAGATGATGGAATCAGAAGATATATCCATCTTGGTACTGGTAATTATAATGATTCTACGGCCAAGTTATATACAGATGTTGGTATGTTCACATGTAAGGAGACATACGGTGAGGACGCTACGGCAGTATTCAATATGCTGTCAGGTTATTCAGAGCCAGCCAGCTGGAACAGATTAAGTGTTGCACCATTATGGCTTAAGGATAAGTTCCTCTATCTTATTGGAAGAGAGAGGGATAATGCGGCAGCAGGCAGACCAGGTCATATTATTGCCAAGATGAATTCCCTCTGTGACTCTGATGTAATTAACGCATTATATGAGGCATCGGCAGCAGGAGTTAAGATTGACCTTATCGTAAGAGGTATATGCTGTCTTAAAACAGGAATACCTGGTGTAAGCGAGAACATAACAGTACGTTCAATTGTTGGCAGCTTCTTAGAGCACAGTAGAATATTCTACTTCGAGAATAACAGTAAGCCAGAGTTCTACTGTGGTAGTGCTGACTGGATGCCACGTAACTTAGAGAGAAGAGTTGAGATTCTCTTCCCAGTTGAGCAGGAGGACCTTAAGGAGAAGCTTAAGAGAATTCTTGAAGTTGAACTTGCTGACAGCAGAAAAGCCCATGTTCTTAAGAACGATGGCACATATAGTAAGGCTAAGAAGTCTGGCAATGGAATTAACTCACAGCTTCAGTTCTGCGAGGATGCTGTTAAGCTTGCCAGGGAGTCACAGGCTGATGGCACAGAAGTGGACTTCCATGTTACAAGAAGATTCATCACAGAACAGCCAGTATAAATAAGGGATTAGTTGGATGAAGAATATTATATTAGCATCTGGTTCTCCGAGACGTAAGGAACTGCTTGAACAGATAGGAATTAAATTTACTATTGAGGTCGGCAGAGGCAAGGAAGTAACCAGCCGCACCAAGCCGGATGAGGTGGTTAAGGAACTGTCTTATCAGAAGGCCAGAGAGATATACGATAAGAATAAGGATGCCATTATCATCGGTGCAGACACGGTAGTGTGTGTCGATGACAGGATACTTGGCAAGCCAGTCTCTGAGGATGACTGGAGAGAAATGATTAAGTCTATCCAGGGAAGAAAACACTACGTATATACTGGAGTTACAGTCCTGTGGAGAAGTGAAGATGGACTTACACATGTGCTTTCCTTCCATGAGGCAACCAAAGTATATGTTCATCCTATGATGGATAAGGAGATTGAAGACTATATTGCCACAGGAGAGGCATATGACAAGGCAGGTGGATATGGTATACAGGGATCATTTGCCAAGTATATCTATCGAATTGATGGCGACTACAATAATGTAGTTGGGCTTCCAGTCTCGAGATTATATCAGGAGCTTAAGAAGTCGAGGATATTATAAGGGCTATGTGTGGACGAAAGTCCGCAAGTAGTATAGAATAGGGGATTGTATGGGCGAATTTGATAACAAGGTATTAGATGTATTCTTAAGAGATCAGTGTAAGCTTTTTCCAGAGGAAGTAGCTTTCTCAAGAGAAGAGGCGGAGGAGTTCCTTGCAGACTGCTTCGCTCAGGTTGTTGATTCGGCTAAGGAAGTATATGAATATTTCGAAGGCGAGGTAATTGACATGGAAGGAGCCGATGTGGATGGAATCCTTGGTGCCGACGAGGTCTTCGACATAGGTGATGGAAGATACCTTATAGTAGAAGGTTAATTAATATATTAATGAGGAGATAGTTATGATTAGTGCTAATAATGTCACTCTTAGAATAGGTAAAAAAGCCTTATTCGAGGACGTCAACATTAAGTTCACAGAAGGCAACTGCTATGGCCTTATTGGTGCCAATGGTGCTGGTAAGTCAACATTTCTTAAGATTCTCTCAGGTAAGTTAGAGACTACCAAGGGAGATATCGCAATGACACCTGGTCAGAGAATGTCAGTTCTCGAGCAGGACCACTTCAAGTATGATGAATATACAGTAATGGATACAGTTATTATGGGTAATCAGAGACTGTATGACATTATGAAGGAGAAGGATGCAATCTATGCTAAGGAAGACTTCACGGATGAGGATGGCGTAAGAGCAGCAGAGCTGGAGGCCGAATTCGCTGAGATGGATGGATGGGAAGCAGAGAGTAATGCAGCTCAGCTTCTTAACGGACTTGGTATTGAGACAGACCTTCATTATATGATGATGGCTGATATGGATGGTAATCAGAAGGTTAAGGTTCTTCTTGCAAGAGCCCTCTTCGGTAATCCGGATATCCTCTTACTCGACGAGCCTACTAACCACCTTGATATGGATGCTATTGCATGGCTTGAGGAGTTCCTCATCAACTTCGATAATACAGTTATCGTTGTATCCCATGACAGATACTTCCTTAATAAGGTATGTACACATATAGCTGATATTGATTATGGCAAGATTCAGCTCTACGCTGGTAACTATGACTTCTGGTACGAGTCTTCACAGCTTCTTATCAAGCAGATGAAAGAAGCAAATAAGAAGAAGGAAGAGAAGATTAAGGAGTTACAGGAATTCATCTCAAGATTCTCAGCTAATGCTTCTAAGTCTAAGCAGGCTACATCTCGTAAGAGAGCTTTGGAGAAGATTGAGCTTGATACAATTAAGCCATCAAGCAGAAAGTATCCTTACATCGACTTCAGACCAGACAGAGAGATTGGTAACGAAGTACTGTTCGTTGAAGGCCTTAGCAAGACTATCGACGGTAACAAAATCTTAGACAACATCACTTTTACAGTAGGACATGATGACAAGATTGCCTTCGTAGGTGGTAATGAGTTAGCTAAGACTACACTGTTCAAGATCCTTATGGGCGAGATGGAGCCTGATGAGGGAACCTATAAGTGGGGTGTAACAACATCTCAGGCATATTTCCCTAAGGATTTCAATAATGAGTTTGACAACGAGTACACTATTACAGACTGGCTTACAGGCTATTCTCCAGTTAAGGATGTTACATATGTAAGAGGCTTCCTCGGACGTATGCTCTTCGCTGGTGAGGATGGCGTGAAGAAGGTTAAGGTCTTATCTGGTGGTGAGAAGGTTAGATGCTTACTCTCCAAGATGATGATCTCAGGAGCTAACTGTCTTGTATTCGATGAGCCTACTA
Source organism: Lachnospiraceae bacterium UBA1718 (assembly GCA_002317245.1). Lineage (GTDB taxonomy): Bacteria > Bacillota > Clostridia > Lachnospirales > Lachnospiraceae > Colinaster. The sequence goes on along the minus strand of DCIU01000041.1, from coordinate 11,765 downwards.
ACCACCTTGATATGGAGGCTATTACAGCTCTTAATGATGGTATGATTAAGTTCAAGGGCGTTGAGCTCTTCGCATGTCGTGACCATCAGATTGTTCAGACAACAGCTAACAGAATTATCGAGATTCTTCCTAACGGAACAATGATTGATAAGATTACAACATACGATGAGTACCTTGAGAGCGATGAGATGGCTCGTAAGCGTACAGTCTACACAAGTACTGCAACTGAAGACGAAGATTAATTAATATAGAAGTCGGTGGTTTCACCGGCTTCTTACTATAATTAGCAAGTGCCCAGGAGGGAATTAATGAATCAGGTTGATTTGCATACACATACCTGCAGATCCGATGGAAGCATGACTCCGTCAGAATTGGTAGAGCTGGCAATCCAGAAGGGATTAAGCAAGATAGCCATAACAGACCACGATACGGTTGATGGTCTTAAGGAGGCCTGTGATTATGCCAGGAGCAAGGATATCGAGGTTATTCCTGGTATCGAACTGTCTACCGAATGGCATGGAAGAGACATCCACATGGTGGGTCTTAATATTGATGCCGAAGCTGATGGATTCAGACAGTATCTTGCGGAGTTCGTTAATTCAAGAGACCTCCGCAACGACAAGATGTGTAAGATGTTAACCGAGGCTGGCATGCCTATGACCTATGAAGAGCTTCAGGCAGAGTATCCTGGAAGTGTCATTACCAGGGCTCATTATGCCAGATTCATGTTAAGCCGGGGATATACACAGTCTCTTAAGGAGGCCTTCGACAGGTATATAGGGGATTACTGCCCATACTTCATTCCAAGAGAGAAGATTACACCTGCCCAGGGTGTTGAGCTTATCAGAAAAGCTAAGGGTATTCCGGTTCTTGCCCATCCAATGCTCTACAAGATGAGTTGGGCTGGTATTCAGGAACTGACAGATACACTTCTGCCCGAAGGACTCATGGCCATCGAGGCTATATATACAACTAATACTGCGTCTGATGAGAGAGAGACCAGGGAGTTCGCCAAGAAGAACGGACTTCTTATTTCCGGTGGTTCAGACTTCCATGGTGCAGCCAAGCCAGACATAGATCTGGGAGTTGGCAAGGGCAAGCTATTCGTACCAGAGGAAGTATGGAGCAACCTTCGCGCAGCACAGATTAAGCGATACGGAGAACGATAATGAAAATACTATTTACAGACATGGATGGCACGCTCTTGAACGATGCCAGTCATGTAAGTGAACATACCAAGGAAGTACTGAAGTCGATGACCGATGCGGGACATAAGCTTGTATTATCAAGCGGCCGTCCCATTGGAAGCATTCTTCAGGTGGTGGAGAGTGATGACCTCCACTATAAGGGGATGTATATCTTAGCCAATAATGGCTCAACTATATATGACTGCGATGCTGACAGAATAATCCTTGAGAAGAGAGTCCCAATGGATATGGTGACTGAGGTGTGGAATCTGGCAAGAGAGCGTGGAATTCATATACAGACCTATACTGAGGATTCCATTGTGACCCATGACCATGATGAAGAGATTGATGTATATATGTCGAGAATTCATCTGAACGTACACTTCGTTAAGGATCCACTTGAGGTTATTACTAAGGAACCATATAAGCTTCTGGCCATTGAACTTAATGATAAGTCCAGGTTAGACAGCCTGGCGGAGGAGATAATTGCCAGATATGGGGACAAAGTCACAGCCATTTTTTCTAATGACAGATATCTGGAAGTAATAAATGCCACTTCGGGAAAAGGTGCAGGACTAAGCTGGCTGTGCAATTATCTGAATATCCCCATTGAGGATGCCTATGGGGCAGGGGATGCCATGAACGATCTGTCCATGATTGAGGCGGCAGGCAAGGGAATTGCTATGTGCAATGGTGATAAGGCGCTGTTTGATAGTGCACAGATAATATCAGCTAAGACCAATGATGAGGATGGCCTGGCTGACGTGATAGAGAGATATATTCTATAGTGTTGGGGAGAGTAAAAAGGAATAGTTATGCTAGAGATAGTAGAAGTAAAGAGCAAATCGCAACTTAAGAAGTTTGTGGATTTTCCAAATGTATTTTATAAGGATGTTCCACAGTTCATTCCTGGTACATATGCAGATGATTTGGAGGACTGGAATCCTAAGAAGAACCCAGCCCATGCCTTCTGCGAGGCCAGATGTTTTCTCGCAGTAAAGGACGGCGAGATTGTCGGAAGAATTGGTGCCATTCTTAACCATAAGGCCAATGAGAAGTGGAATACCAACCGTATGAGATTCACAGCGGTGGACTTCATAGATGATGATGAGGTATCAGCAGCTCTCTTTAAGACTGTGGAGACCTGGGCTAAGGAGAAGGGATGTGAAGAGATTCATGGACCACTTGGCTTCACCGACATGGACAGAGAGGGACTTCTTGTTGAAGGCTTCGACCGTCAGAGTCTCTTCTTCACCTATTACAACCACCCATATTATCAGGAGCATCTGGCGAGGCTTGGCTATGAGAAGGATGTAGACTGGATAGAGAACCTGTTAACAGTTCCTAAGGATGATGAGACCTATGAGAGGCTGTCCAAGTTCGCTGAGCTGTCGGCTAAGAAATATAACTTACACCTGGCAGAGGCTAAGCACCAGTGGCAGTTCCTTCCACTAATACCAGCATTCTTCAGACTGATTAATGTGTGCTACGGTGGGCTCTATGCAACAACTGAGCTTAACGAGGACCAGATTAAGAGATATGCAGGGAAGTTCGCTCCCCTTATTAATCCTAAGGTCAGTGCCTTCGTAATGGATGAGAATAATGAGATGGTTGCCCTTGGTGTTGGTGCACCAAGTATCGATAAGGCCCTTAAGAAGAGTAATGGAAGACTCTTACCATTTGGCTGGATAGGACTCTTGTATTCTCTCTTTGTTAAAAATGATACCATTGACCTGCTTCTCATCGGCGTGCATCCTGATTACCAGAGGTGCGGCGCCAATGCCATAGTAATGAAGAAGCTTATTGATGGATGCCATAAGATGGGCATTACTCATGCTGAGACTGGTCCTACACTGGAGCTTAACAGCAAGGTTCTGTCCCAGTGGAGAGGCATGGAGAAGGTCCAGCACAAGAGACGCAGATGCTTCAAGAAGTCACTATCCTAGTCTGGTCATTTTTGCCAAAGGCTTATTGCCAATAAGCCAGGTAAAATGATAGAATTATACTATGTATGGGGATGCATAGGAGGTTACATATGGCATATGGTTCTATTCCTTTAGACAAGCGTCTGAAGGATAATATTAGAAATTATAAGATTACTACACTCTTCGATGTTGAAGAGATTACAGAGATACTGAAGGGTATTAATAAGATAAGCGGAGTAGATGTTCTTATCACTGAGCGCCATGGGGAGAAGATATTGGCTGTTGGTGACTGGGCGGGCTTCAATATTGATGTTGATGCTAATCCGGGAATTAAGATCAGGGTATGTGAGAGAACTATGGCTCACGTATATGTCAGCTACGCGAATGTATCGGAAGAGGACGCTCCAGCAACTAAGAGAGCGCTTGACGGTATCATGAAGACTGTTGAGCTCCTTGGTGAGAAGGCATATAAGGTCCGCGAGCTTGAGATCTATGCTGATGAGCTTGACAGCAAGCTTCAGAAGGAGACTTACCAGGCCAAGAATGGTGAGAAGAATGATGAGCTGACAGATACACTGAATCGTACCTACTTCGAGAACAGACTTAAGATTATTGACAGATCTCAGGTAGTTCCTGTGGCGGCGGTATGCATCAATATTAATGACTGGAAGTACGTTAATGATAATTATGGCGACGATGAGAGCGACAGACTCATCAGTACAATAGCTGGTATTATCAGAGATGAAGCCAAGGATGACTACGTAATCGGACGTGTGGATGGTGACGTATTCAATGTGGTTGTTCCAATGCCTGCAGATGGCGAGGCTATAGACTTCGCTGCAAGAGTTAAGAGTAGATGTGAATCCTTCGAGGATCCACACATTGCTCCTTCGGTTGCAATTGGTATTGCCGTTAAGGAGAACGTAGAGATGGAGATGGCTGATGCCTTATCCGATGCTGAATATGCAATGTTCGAGGATAAGATTGAGGTCAAGAATGCACCAGGTTACAGAGCAAGACTTACTCATGGTGCAGAGGCATAAAAACTGATTATGGATGTGCCAGAAAGCTAAAAATTCTGGCACATTTTTTATGAGATTATTGCAAATATAAAAAAAGTATTAATTATGCCAAAATGAGGCTTTTAAGGGTTGCAAAATTACTAAAAACGGATAAAATTAGTAATTGTGAACAGGTTGTTAGCACTCGACCGCGTCGAGTGACAATCAATATATTAATTAGGAGGCAATTGATATGAAGTTAGTACCATTAGGTGACAGAGTTGTACTCAAGCAGCTTGTAGCTGAAGAGACTACAAAGTCTGGTATCGTATTACCAGGTCAGAACAAGGAGAAGCCACAGCAGGCTGAGGTTATCGCAGTTGGACCAGGTGGTGTTGTTGACGGTAAGGAAATTAAGATGGAAGTTAACGTTGGAGACAACGTAATCTACTCTAAGTATTCAGGAACTGATGTTAAGTTTGATGAGGATGAGTACATCATCGTTCGTCAGTCAGATATTCTTGCAATTATTAAGTAATATAAGGAGGCTATTATCATGGCTAAGGAGATTAAGTACGGAGCAGAAGCTCGTGCAGCATTAGAGAGCGGTGTCAATCAGTTAGCTGACACTGTTAGAGTGACCCTGGGACCTAAGGGTCGTAACGTAGTATTGGATAAGTCTTACGGTGCACCACTTATTACTAACGATGGTGTTACAATCGCTAAGGAGATCGAACTTGAGGATTCATTCGAGAACATGGGTGCTCAGCTTGTTAAGGAAGTAGCTACTAAGACAAATGATGTAGCAGGTGATGGAACAACAACAGCAACTGTTCTTGCTCAGGCAATGATCCATGAGGGTATCAAGAACCTTGCAGCTGGTGCTAACCCAATCATTCTTCGTAAGGGTATGAAGAAGGCTACTGACTGTGCAGTAGAGTCAATCGCTAAGATGAGCTCTAAGGTTAACGGTAAGGAGCACATCGCAAGAGTAGCAGCTATCTCTGCTGGTGATGACGAAGTAGGTCAGCTTGTTGCAGACGCTATGGAGAAGGTTACTGGCGACGGCGTTATTACAATTGAAGAGTCTAAGACAATGCAGACTGAGCTTGACCTTGTTGAAGGTATGCAGTTCGACAGAGGCTACATCTCAGCTTACATGGTTACAGATACAGAGAAGATGGAGACAGTATTAGATAATCCACTTATCCTTATTACAGATAAGAAGATTTCTAACATTCAGGAGATTCTTCCAATCTTAGAGCAGATTCACCAGTCTGGTACACCACTTCTTATCGTGGCTGAGGACGTTGAGGGTGAGGCTCTTTCAACACTTATTCTTAACAAGCTTCGTGGAATCTTCAACGTAGTAGCTGTTAAGGCACCAGGATATGGTGACAGAAGAAAGGCTATGCTTGAGGATATCGCAATCCTTACAGGCGGTACAGTTGTATCAGAGGAGCTTGGTCTTGATCTTAAGACAGCTACAGTTGATATGCTTGGACGTGCTAAGAGCGTTAAGATTGCTAAGGAGAACACAGTTATCGTTGAGGGTGCTGGTGCTAAGGAAGCAATCGATGGAAGAATTAAGCAGATTAAGAGTCAGATCGAGACAACAACATCTGATTTCGATAGAGAGAAGCTTCAGGAGAGACTTGCTAAGCTCGCTGGTGGTGTTGCAGTAATCAGAGTTGGTGCTGCTACAGAGACAGAGATGAAGGAAGCTAAGCTTCGTCTTGAGGATGCTCTTGCAGCTACTAAGGCAGCTGTTGAAGAGGGTATCATCGCAGGTGGTGGATCAGCTTACATCCACGCTTCTAAGGAAGTTGCTAAGCTTGCTGAGACACTTACAGGTGATGAGAAGACTGGTGCTAATGTAGTTCTTAAGGCTCTTGAGGCTCCATTATTCCACATCGCATCTAACGCTGGTCTTGAGGGATCAGTAATTATCAACAAGGTTCGTGAGTCAGAGGTTGGTACAGGCTTCGATGCTCTTAAGGACGAGTATGTTGATATGGTAGCAGCAGGTATTCTTGATCCAGCTAAGGTTACAAGATCTGCACTTCAGAACGCTACTTCAGTTGCAGCTACATTACTTACCACAGAGTCAGTTGTAGCAACAATTAAGGAGCCAGAACCACCAATGCCAGCAGGCGCTGGAATGGGCGGCGGAATGTACTAAGATGGGGATGGACGAGACAATTAAGCGAATCAATGAGCTCTATCATAAGTCTAAGGCAGAAGGCCTGACTGAAGAGGAGAAGGAGGAGCAGGCGCGTCTTCGCAGAATCTACATTGATTCGGTTAAGGGTAATCTTACAGGACAGCTTAACAATATGTCTATTAAGTATCCTGACGGAACTATCAAAAAGGTAAAAAAGATTAAATAAGCATAAGCGCTGATATTTACTGATAATATTAGGATTAAGACTAAGTGTCCAAGTACAATTAATGGGACACGATGGGGATTATATTAACATCATGAGGCACGCGAAAAGGCGATTAGACCAAGGAGGATGTTAATATGATGAATAAGATTTTAGGTATTGCAGTTTATAGTGTGAATGTTGTTTCAGTTCTTTTACTTGTTGGTACATTAAGCTATAGAATGTTACTGTAGCAATTATAAATATTAGCTATTTAGCCCTTTGAAGTATGTTACTTCAGAGGGCTATTTTAATTGACTAGCAAAATCACTGGGAGTATAATATTGCTAATTTGGGTAACTAGATTTATGTGACGTAGAATGAAGAACTACATCATATAGTAAAAAAGTAATAAAGAGGGGCAGATATGATTAAAGAGAGATTAGAAGATTACGTAACTACTATTCCAGACTTCCCTGAACCAGGCATTATGTTCAGAGATGTCACAACAATCATTGAGGACGAAGATGGACTTAAGATGGCCATTGATGAGCTCTCGGAGGCGATTAAAGACGTTGACTTCGACGCGCTCGTTGCTGCTGAGTCAAGAGGTTTTATCTTCGCTGCTCCAATAGCATATAATATGCACAAGCCTATGGTGTTAGTACGTAAGAAGGGTAAGCTTCCAAGAGAGACTATCTCTGAGAGCTACGACCTTGAGTACGGCAGTGCTACAATTGAGATTCATAAGGATAGTATTAAGCCAGGACAGAAGGTATTATTAGTTGATGATCTTGTTGCTACTGGTGGAACACTAGCCGCTTCTGCTAAACTCGTAGAGAGACTTGGCGGTGAAGTAGTAGGAATACTTACTATCATGGAACTTATGGGACTTAATGGAAGAGATAAGCTTCCTTATCCTATTTATTCACTTATTAAGTATGAGGGCAAATAAGTAATAGTTGGTGTAGAGGTAGGCTATGAAAAAATTGGTAACATCTACAACTGAAGAGAATGGCATTGTTATTGACGATGGTCGTATTGAAGCCCTTGCTGAATTCCTGCCACCAGAGGATCTGTACTTAGACCTTATTGACCGTGTGCGCAAGTATCATCCATCTGATGACATCAGCCTTATTGAGAAGGCTTACGAGGTAGCGGGTACAGCTCATGCCGGACAGGTCAGGAAGTCGGGAGAACCATATATTGTTCATCCGCTTTACGTGGCCATTATACTTGCTGACCTTGAGATGGACAAGGAGACTATTACAGCAGGCCTTCTTCATGATGTAGTTGAAGATACAGAATGGACTCTGGATGACGTCGCAGAGGAATTCGGAGAAGAAGTTGCACATCTCGTTGATGGTGTCACTAAGTTAGACAATCTTCAGCTTGCTGAAACTGTTGGTGCTGAGAAGGCTAACGACAGGGCTGAGATGCAGGCAGAGAACCTGCGTAAGATGTTCTTAGCTATGGCTAAGGATATTCGAGTAATTATTATTAAGCTGGCAGACAGACTCCATAATATGCGTACTCTTAAGCATATGAAGCCAGAGAAGCAGCAGAGAATTGCCAGAGAGACTCTTGATATCTATAGTCCTATTGCTCAGAGACTTGGTATATCCAGAATCAAGGTTGAGTTAGATGATCTCTCACTGAAGTATCTTGAGCCAGAAGCTTACTATGATCTGGTAGACAAGATTGCTGTAAGGAAGACTGAGAGAGAACAGTATATACAGAAGATAGTACTTGAGGTTAAGGACCATATTGATAATGCCGGCATTAAGGCAGAGGTTGATGGCCGAATCAAGCATTTCTTCTCAATCTATAAGAAGATGAAGAACCAGAACAAGACACTGGAGGAGATCTATGACTTGTTCGCGGTTAGAATTATCGTTGACAGCGTTAAGGACTGTTATGCAGCACTTGGTGTAATCCATGAGCTGTATAAGCCACTTCCTGGACGTTTCAAAGATTATATAGCAATGCCTAAGGCTAATATGTATCAGTCTATCCATACGACACTTATTGGAGAGACAGGTCAGCCCTTCGAGATTCAGATCCGTACATGGGAGATGCATAAGGCGGCTGAGTATGGTATTGCTGCACATTGGAAATATAAGGAGAAGTCAGATGGTAAGAAGGGCAACTTCGGAGAAGAAGAGAAGCTTACCTGGTTAAGACATATCCTTGAGTGGCAGAAGGATAGTACTGATAATAAGGAGTTCATGCAGCTACTGAAGAGTGACCTTGACCTCTTCGCAGACAGTGTATACTGCTTCACTCCTAACGGTGAGGTTAAGAATCTTCCTGCAGGAAGTACACCTATTGATTTCGCATATGCCATTCATAGTGCTGTTGGTAATAAGATGGTTGGTGCCAGAGCTAATGGCCGAATCGTTACTATTGATTATGTTATTCAGAATGGCGATAAGCTTGAGATTATTACCTCCCAGAACTCCAAGGGACCTAGCAGGGATTGGCTGAATATCTGTAAGTCAACCCAGGCAAGGAATAAGATTAATCAGTGGTATAAGGCAGAATTCAAGGAAGAGAACATTGCCAAGGGCCGTGAACTATTAATTGCCTATTGCAAGAGCCATAGCATAGAGATTCCTCATATCCAGACACCTGAATATGAGCAGAGAATCATGAATAAGTACGGCTTCCGTGACTGGGACAGTGTATTAGCTGCCATTGGTCATGGTGGACTCAAGGAAGGCCAGATTGCCAATAGAATGAATGAATTCTACTCGGCTGATCATAAGTCAGAGATAACTGATGAGGATATGGCCAAGGAGATTGCTGAGGCAGCTGCCAAGCATATCCAGATTGATAACCATAAGCATACAAATGGTATCATGGTTAAGGGTGTTCATGATCTGTCAGTTAGATTTTCTAAGTGCTGCAGCCCACTTCCAGGAGATGAGATTGTTGGCTTCGTTACAAGAGGAAGAGGAATCTCAATTCATAGGAGTGACTGTGTCAATGTAATCAATATATCTGAGATAGACAGAGGAAGACTGATTGATGCAGAGTGGCAGGCAGATGCCATTAATGAGGATACCGGTAACTACCAGACAGAGGTAGTTCTGTATGCTACCAACCGTAAGGGACTGCTCGTTGATGTATCACGTACCCTTACAGAGAAGAATGTAGACATCTTATCTGTTAATACCCGTACAAGTAAGCAGGAAGTCGTTACAATGGAGATTGTCTTCGAGACGACTGGTAAGGAGCAGATGACAAGTATCATCGATAAGCTTAAGAACGTTGAGGGTGTAATGGATATTCAGAGGAAGACCAGATAGGAGATTATCCCATGTCAGATCTTAAAATTGGTTCAATCGTACTTAGTATGTGTGCGACTAACTGTTATATCGTATATCATGAGGGTCAGAAGGACTGTATAGTATTCGATCCTGCAGACAGAGGCGACTATATCTACCAGAAGCTTACAGAAAATGGATTCAAGGTTACAGATATTCTTCTTACTCATGGACATTTTGATCATATCTGGGGCTGCTCCAAGCTTCGCGGACTTACCAGTGCACCAGTATATGCCCTTGATGAGGAGAAGGATCTTCTTGAGAGTGTAACCCTTAACTGCTCAGAGCAGGCTGGAAGAGGCTGTACTGTTAAGGCTAATAACTTCCTTCATGATATGGATGTAATCGAGCTTAATGGCTTTAGAATTCAGGTGCTTGCAACCCCTGGACATACTAAGGGTTCCTGCTGTTACTACTTCATAGATGATGGAATCCTGATTAGCGGTGATACATTATTCGAAGAGAGCGTTGGAAGAAGCGACCTTCCTACAGGAAGCACAAGCACACTTATACATTCAATTGAGGAGAAGCTTGCTCCATTACCAGATGAGACAACCGTCTTCCCAGGCCACGGTGGCAGGACCACTATTGGACACGAGAGACAGTACAACCCATTCTGGAGATAATAAGAGAGGACAGCCCAGATTTATATCTGGGCTTTTTTAGAAATGATTGCAGTTATAGTTAATGAAGATAATTTCATATACGACATCCATTCCCTTGTTAAGGCATTTTATCCTGCAGAGGATGTTAAAGTATTCGTGGATGGAGAGAAGGACTTTCATTCGGACCCTGGACTTCCTGAGTTCATAGTATCCTTCATGGCAAAAGAGCTGGCAATTAAGGTTGCAGGCAGTGAGGAGTCAGAGAAGGCTTCGGCTGATTATTCCAATCGCCCAGTGTACAAGAATGAGCTTAAGCTGGCCCTTTACCGTCTTATGAGCAGACTAACAGGAAGAGAGCTTCCCTGGGGAACACTTACTGGTATAAGACCTACTAAGATTGCCAAGGGATTAATTGACGAGGGCAGCAGTGACTGTGATGTAATTAATTATATGAAGAGCACCTATCTGTGTTCTGATGAGAAGGCATCCCTGTCTGTGGATATTGCTCACTATGAGAACAGGATATTAGAGCCTATAGACTATGAGAATGGCTACAGCCTGTACATTGGCATTCCATTCTGCCCAAGCACATGTTTGTACTGTTCATTTACTTCCTATCCAATCGCCAAGTACAGACAGGTCGTACAGGAATATATAGATGCAGTAAAAAAAGAAATAGACTATGTTGCGAGCGATTTTGCCGGAAAAACACTTAATTCAGTATATATTGGCGGCGGTACACCTACGACTCTGGAGGCAGACCAGCTGAGGGATCTGATTACATATCTTAAGGCACAATTCGACTGGAGTACGGTGCTGGAGTTCACCGTGGAGGCAGGAAGGGCTGATTCGATTACAAGGGAGAAGCTAGAGACTCTGCGTGAGTTGGGAGTAAGTCGAATCTCGGTTAACCCTCAGACTATGAAGGAAGAGACCCTTAGAATCATTGGCCGTAAGGCGACGGCTGAGGAGACGGTGAAGATATATAAGCTTGCCAGAGAGCTTGGCTTCGACAACATCAATATGGATCTCATTGTGGGACTTCCTAATGAGAATATTGAGGATGTGAGGGATACGTTAAATAAGGTTCGTGAGCTTGATCCTGACAGCCTTACTGTGCATTCACTGGCCATTAAGAGAGCCAGCAGACTGGCCCAGGTAATCGATGAGATGGGCTATGAAACTATCAGCAACTCGGACGATATCATGTCACTTACTAATGAGGTGGCGATGTCTATGAATATGAAGCCATATTATCTGTATCGCCAGAAGAATATGAGCGGCAACTTCGAGAACGTAGGCTACGCCAAGGCTGGTAAGGCAGGAATCTACAATATTCTTATTATGGAGGA
>DCIU01000154.1 GCA_002317245.1 Lachnospiraceae bacterium UBA1718 | reverse complement strand
TGACTGGCTGACATTAGAAACCATATCCTCCCATAAACATGCTTATATGCTCTAAATATTTCTTACCTATCTCGCTTATACTCATATTCTTCCTGACAATGTAACCAACTGTCATCACCTCGTCAGAATCCAGTGGAACCGCGCAGTAGTCGTCACCATTAAGCTCCTCACATAAGATTCCAGAGCAGATTGTGTATCCATTAAGGCCCCTCATAAGATTAAGGCCTGTAGCACGATCGCAAATCTTAATTAACTGCTTATACTTATATGTAGACATCATCTCCTCGGCAAAGTAGAAGGAGTTATTTATTCCCTGTTCAAAGGACAGGCATGGATAATTCTCTAGCTCCTCCATTGTAAGCTTCTTATTAGCAGCAAGTGGATGATCCTTATACATATATACGTAAGCATGACACTCTGCTATTGGATGAAACTCAAGTCCACTCTCATCAATAATCTTATTGAGAATCTTCCTATTAAAGTCACTAAGATATAGAATACCTATCTCGCTCTTGAAGTTCTTAACATCCTGAATCACATCATTGGTTCTGGTCTCATACATAGAGAACTCGTATTCATCCATACCAAATTGCTTGACCATCTCAGCGAAGGCTGAGGATGCAAAGGCATAATGCTGGGCTGATACACTGAAATGTTTCTTCTGCTTCTCCCTTGTAATATACTTCTGTTCCATAAGTTCGTACTGCTGCACGACCTGTCTGGCATAGCCAACGAACTCCTCACCCTGTGGTGTAAGAGATATACCACGGTTGCTTCTGATGAACAATTCTACACCTGTCTCGTCCTCAAGCTCCTTAATTGTAGATGAGAGAGATGGCTGTGAGATATACAGCTTCTTGGCAGCCTCATTCATAGAGTGTGAATCCGATAATGTAATTACGTATTTAAGCTGAGATATTGTCATGTTGTTCCCTCACAAAAAGAGCGATGCATATGCATCGCTCTAATTCACATCGATAATTATCTAATGATTTCCTTAACCTTAGCTGCCTTACCAACACGGTCACGAAGATAGAATAACTTAGCACGTCTAACCTTACCACGACGAACTACTTCGATCTTCTCTACGTTAGGGCTGTGAAGTGGCCATGTCTTCTCTACGCCAACACCGTTAGATGTCTTACGAACTGTAAATGTCTCACGGTTGCTACCGCCCTGTCTCTTAATAACAGTTCCTTCGTAGATCTGAACTCTCTCCTTGTTACCCTCTTTGATCTTGTTGTATACCTTAACAGTATCACCAACATTGAAGTCATCAACTGTAGCCTTAAGCTCAGCTGCTTCGATTTCCTTAATAATCTCGTTGTTCATTTTATTCTCCTTTATCTCTAATGGACGTTCATAACACATATGTGACAGAGGACCATCTATAATCGCGACCTACGTATTCTATCACAACTTCTCGTGAGTTGCAAGATATTTTTCATATAAATCCGGACGTCTCTCTTTTGTCCTGCATAAGGACTGCTCATGGCGCCATTTCTCTATGTTAGCATGATGTCCGCTAAGCAGTACATCCGGCACCCTCTTGCCCTTCCATTCTTCCGGTCTTGAATACTGTGGATACTCAAGCAGTCCATCGTCGAAGGACTCTGTCTCTCCACTAACCTCATTACCAAGAACTCCTGGAACCATTCTGGCAATAGCATCCATACATACCAGGGCAGGCAGTTCGCCGCCTGTTAAGACATAATCGCCAATTGATACATAATCAGTGACTATCTCTTCAAGTACTCTCTCATCTATCCCCTCATAGTGACCACATAAGAAGACAATATCTTCCTCCTTAGCAAATTCTCTGGCCATATCCTGGTTGAAAACTTTAGCCTGTGGAGTCATATATATAGTTCTTACCTTACGTCCCTCTCTTACTGGCTGTAAGTTCATATAACAGTCATAGATTGGCTGAGCCTGCATAAGCATGCCAGCCCCACCGCCATATGTGTAATCATCTACTCTATTGTGCTTGTTAGCTGTATATTCCCTTATGTCAACAGCATTAACTGATAATAATCCCTTGTCGATTGCCCGACCAAGGATGCTGGTATTAGCAGCGCCTTCTATCATCTCAGGGAATAATGTCATAATGTGAAAATTCATATTCACCCTTTATGCCTTCACTGGATCATCTAATAATCCAGGAAGTACGTGAACCTTAATAGTTCCCTTCTTAATATTAACATCAAGAACACAGTCAGCAATTGCTGGAAGAAGGAATACGCGACCATCAGATAATGTTATCTCATATACGTCATTAGCACCTGTCTGAATAACATCCGTGAGCTTACCACTAAGGCAATTGCCTGAAGCATCAGTCGCATCCGTCTGGGCCTCAAGGCCAATAAGATCCGCAATAAAGTACTCATCCTTCTCAAGCTTGACAGCATGCTTTCTATCTACTAGCAGTGGACACTGGCGAAGGGTCTCCACATCGTTCATTGTAGCAAACTCCTTGAAGCCAAGGATAACCATATTCTTCTGATACTTAACGCTTCTTACATGTACTGTTTCACGTCCCTTTTTAGTCTCAAGGATACACTCCTTAAGCTTGGAGAATCGTTTAACATCATCTGTTGTAGGGAATACCTTAACCTCACCATGAACACCATGTGGAGATGTAATAACGCCTACCTGCAAAAAATCTTCCATCAATTTCCTCATTTTCAAAAAAAGGACTTCTGTAATTACAGAAGTCCCTTAAAATTAGCCAATTTCTACATCAACTCTCTTGTTATCGTTAACAGTTGCTGCCTTAACAACAGTACGAATAGCCTTAGCAATTCTACCCTGCTTACCAATAACCTTACCCATATCAGAAGCGGCAACATGAAGATTAACAGTAACGTTCTTGCCGTCCTGTTCCTCTGTGACCACTACTTCATCAGGATTATCTACGAGAGCCTTAGCGATAACTTCTACTAAATCCTTCATAGTGATTTCCTTCCGAAATTTGACAACGGGTAATATTACTTCTCAATACCAGCGAGCTTAAGAAGCTTTCCAACTACTTCTGTAGGCTGTGCACCCTTAGCGAGCCACTCCTTAGCCTTCTCCTCATCAAACTTAAATACAGAAGGATCAACGTTAGGATTGTATGTTCCAACTTCCTCGATGAATCTTCCATCTCTTGGGCTTCTAGCATCAGAAACAACGATTCTGTACTGAGCGTTTCTCTTGCTTCCGTTTCTCTGTAATCTCATCTTTACCATGGTTTTAATTTCCTTTCTTCGCCATTAGAATGGCATTCTAAATCTACCTTTTTTACCCATCATACCCTTCATCTGCTTCATCATCTTCTGACTCTGCTCGAATTGTTTGATGAATCTGTTGACATCTGATATATCTACGCCTGCACCCTTGGCAATTCTGTGCTTCCTGCTTGGATTCATAAGCTTAGGATTCTCTCGTTCAGCCTTAGTCATCGAAAGAACTATGGCCTCTGTTCTTGCTAACTGCTTCTCATCAACAGCTCCCTCAAGATCACTAGTCTTAATTCCCATTCCAAGTCCTGGCATCATACCAAGAATACTTGAAATACCTCCAAGATTACGCATCTGCTTCATGCTCTCCAGGTAATCGTTGTAATCGAACTTACCCTTCTTCATGCGATTTGCCATCTCGCGCTCTTTATCAGCATCTATATCTATAGCATTCTGAGCCTTCTCAATAAGAGTAAGGACATCACCCATGCCTAAGATTCTATTAGCCATACGATCCGGGTAGAACTGCTCCAGATCTTCCAGCTTCTCTCCCATACCTACATAGAGTATAGGAAGCTCTGTAACTGCCTTAACTGATAAGGCAGCACCACCTCTGGTATCACCATCCATCTTAGAGAGGATTACACCATCAAGCCCAACCTTCTCCTTGAAGTCAGCCGCTACATTAACAGCATCCTGACCTGTCATGGCATCTACTACCAGTAATGTCTGATGAACATCTACTGCTTCCTTAATATTCTGAAGCTCAGCCATCATATCCTCATCTATGTGAAGACGACCAGCTGTATCAAGGATTACAACATTATGTCCATTCTTAGCTGCATGGTCTATTGCAGCCTTAGCTATATCAACAGGGTTCACATCTGACCCCATAGAGAATACATCTACGCCAACCTTCTCTCCGTTAACCTCCAGCTGCTTAATAGCGGCTGGTCTGTAAACGTCACAGGCTACCAGCAATGGCTTCTTGCCCTTGGTCAGGAACTTGCCTGCCATCTTGGCAGTTGTTGTAGTCTTACCAGCACCCTGAAGACCACACATCATAATGACTGTGATTGCCTTGCCCGGCTGGAACTTAACCTCAGTAGTCTCAGATCCCATTAATGAAGTCATCTCTTCATTAACAATCTTGATAACCATCTGCCCTGGATTCAGACCATTCATTACGTCTGCACCAACGGCTCTCTCTTCAACCTTCTTAACGAACTGTTTAACTACACGGAAGTTAACATCGGCCTCAAGGAGTGCCATCTTAACATCCTTACAGGCTGTATGAACATCTTCCTCAGTCAGACGCCCCTTACTTCGAAGGTTCTTGAATACATTTTGAAGTTTATCAGTAAGACTCTCAAATGCCATTTATATCTCTTCAAGTATCTTGGAAGCCAGGTCCTTAACAGCCGCATCCCCAGATACTGTCTCAATCTCTTCAACTTTAGACTTAATGCTCTGGAACTTGGCTATCAGATGTAACTTAGCCTCATAGTTCTCAAGCATCTTATCGCAGCGCTTAATCAGGTCATGTGCTGCCTGCCTTGATATGCTGTACTCATTAGCAAGCTCGCCTAAGGACATATCATTGTACACAAGTCCTTCATATACTTCCTTCTGATGATCTGTAAGCAGTTCACCATAGAAGTCATATAACATTCCTCGTTCAATAATCCTGTCCACATTTCCTCCAGTGATGTCAAGTCATATACCTTGACAGACTGACACCTTGTCTACTATAAACTAATAAATAAGACCTGTCAAGTATTTTATCTTAACAGGTCTAAATTATTATTATTCATCTTTTAACAGCTTATACAGGGTTGGTGACAGGTTGAATTCCTTAATAATAGATTCACACTCTTCCATCATCTTGTCCCTGGTCTCCTGAGGAATCTTGGACTTAACTGCCCTTATTAACAGATTCTTAGGTGTATGGGTAAAATCAATGAACTCCAGTATCTGGGTCTTGTAGCCCGAATACTCTAGGAGATTAGCCCTAATGGCATCCGTCATTATAGCAGCTGTTCGCTCCTTAAGCAGACCGTAGCGAGTCAGAATACCGAAATTATCACTATCAATCTGCTCATTTAGTTCATGCTGGCAGCATGGAACCGAGATAATTATCTTGCTGTTCCATCTGATTGCGTGAAAAAGTGCATAATCTGTAGCTGTGTCGCAGGCATGAAGGGTAATGACCATATCCACCGGTCTGTCGCTCTCATAGACCGCCACATCACCCACCTTGAAGGACAGCTTATCATAGCCATACTTCCTGGCCGTCTGCTGACACTTGGCAATTACATCCTCCTTAAGGTCTAAGCCCGTCATGGTTACATCCATCCCCTTAATGTATGTAAGATAATAGTATACAACAAAGGTCAGATAGGACTTGCCACAGCCAAAATCTACAATATTAATACTATGGAGGTTAGCCTTGGTTACAGCCTCCTCTATGAACTGAATAAACTTATTAATCTGACGGTACTTATCATACATGGAGTTAATAATCTTGCCATCCTTGGTGAATATCCCCATATCCACTAGAGGCGGAATAACCGTCCCCTCCTCAAGATAGTATTTTTTCTTACGATTATTTTCCTTATTTACTTTTAAAGGTGCCGTCGACTTACCTTTATTAGTGAACACTTTACCCTTCTTGGATATCTTAATGGAATACTCAGTGTCAGTGGTCCAGGCGTTAAGCTGTTTGAATCCGCCCTCAAGGCAGTCCCTGCAGTAACAAGCTACTGTCTCCTCATCAATATTCTCATGAAAGGCCTGCTTGTCTGTGAACTTCTCAGCCTGGAATCCAGACTTGTGTCTGGATAATATAATCTTCTTGTACTGAGAATCCTTACTATTGCTAAGTACTACCTTCTCAATATCCGAAGCGAATATATTCTCTAATTGTTCTCTTAATTCATTTTCCATTAATTGGTCCAGCCTCTGATTCCCAGTTCTTTAGAAGGCATAACAATCATATCTGATTGCCTTACCACTTAGGACGTAATTAGGTCTCTTCCCTGCAAGGTTAGGGCTCTTAAGTGGTCTCTTAACCACAATCTTCTTAGGTCCTGCAGCAATTGCTGCACAAAATAGTTCCTCCTCACCAGCGCAGGGAGGCTCAAGCTTCTGAATTAGCTGAAGCTTCTTATTGATTAATCCCGACTTCTGTCTTGCCGGGAACATAGGATCAAGATAAATCACATCCGGAGGAAGCTCGCATTTGCTTAACAGCTCGATGCTGTCACCCTCGTAGACATGCATTCTTCCTACAATGTCCTTAGCCGCAGGATTCTTCTTAGCTCTCCTTATAGCATCCTTTAAAAGCGCTGCTATTACCGGATTCTGCTCACAGAGAGTAACTTCATACCCGTATGCTGCTATTATGAAGGCATCCTCTCCCATCCCTGCTGTAGCATCAATGGCCCTAAGTGAAGTCTCCTTGGATTTAACCGCTTTGGCTAGCATCTCATGAGAGAGTCTTCCATCACTAACTCTTCTAATCATGGCCTCGAAGTCGCCCTGGTATGATAGTCCATACCCTCTAAGACTAAGGCCAGTATTGTCGAAGACTACTGTTAGCTCATCTCCTTCAGAATCAGAGATAGGAACCCCCAGCTTGTCCGCAAGCAATGTGGCCCCATCTCTGTCACCACCATCTCTAAGACATATAACAATATTATCCTTCATATTCTACTTACAGAAGAATGTACTTAAGTACGAATAAGACAGCAAGCACATACATAAGTGGCGAAATCTTCTTAGCCTTGCCTGAGCAGACATTGATTACGACATATGAAATCATACCAGCTGCAATACCATCTGAAATACTATATGTAAGAGGCATAATAAGTAAGGCTATGAACGAAGGAATCGCCTCTGTAAGATCATTAAACTCAATCTTCTTAACAGCACTAATCATTAAGAATCCAACAAATATAAGTGCTGGTGCTGTTGCAAAACTAGGAATTGTAATAAATACAGGTGCAAGTACCAATGATAGCAGGAACAATAATCCTGTTACTACTGAAGCAAGACCTGTTCTACCACCTTCTGATACGCCCGAAGAGCTCTCTACGAAGGTTGTTGTTGTTGATGTACCAAGAATAGCACCTGCGCTCGTTGCAATAGCGTCTGCTAAGAGTGCCTCTTTGATCTTAGGAAGCTTGCCATTCTCATCAAGCATATCTGCCTTATTGGCAACTCCGATTAATGTTCCAAGAGTATCAAACATATCTACAAAGAGGAATGAGAACATAATAACTATGAAATCAACCATCTTGAAGTTAAGACTACCTAGGTTGAAGCACTGGCCAAATGTCTCTCCTATAGCCCCAATGTTGAAGCTGCTCCATGAAGGAATAAGTGAATAGAAGCCTGCATCTGGAGTCACCTGATAGAGACCTGTAAGCTGACAGATAATACCAAGAAGCCATGTTGCAAGGATACCAATGAGCATTGCTCCCTTAACCTTCTTAACATAGAGAACCGATATGATCATCAGTCCTATTATGGCAAGAAGAGCTCCGATACCAACAGTAGAGAAATTCTCCTTGAAGTTAACAATAGTTACCAGGGTTGCACCATCAACAACAATATTGGCATTCTGAAGGCCAATGAAGGCACAGAAAAGACCAATACCTACTGATACACCGCTCTTCAACTGAGTTGGAATCGAATTAAAGATTGCCTCTCTGACATTAGTCACAGACAAAACAATAAAGATTAATCCTTCAACAAATACTGCAAGCAGGGCAAACTGCCAGCTGTAGCCCATTGTGCCACAGATTGTATATGCGAAGAATGCATTAAGTCCAAGTCCAGGTGCTAATGCAAATGGATAATTGGCAAGTAATGCCATTGCCATACATCCTATAAATGATGCCAGAGCCGTTGCTGTCAGGATTGCGTCAGGATTCATGCCTGATGCTGACAAAATTGATGGATTAACGGCTAGAATATAAGCCATTGTCATGAATGTAGTAAGGCCCGCTACTACCTCAGTTTTTACTGTTGTTCCGTTCTCTTGTAGTTTGAAATACTTTTCTAACATAACCCTTCTCCTTTTGCTTACCCCCAACTAAAAAAGGAGCCAGGGAATACTCCTTAGCTCCATTAATAGCAAATTAAGTACCTCTATGGATATTCTACAGTATAATCTTCACTCCGCCAATATCCATTACATTAAATTTAAAGCTCTGCTGCGAAACTTCCTCTCCGTCTGCAACATGAAGCAGGTTACACCATGCAGTCTGTCTGCCACTCTTAAGTGACTCGAACTGTCCAGCAGCCTTATCAAGAGTAGTTAACTCAGTCTCAATAACCTGGCCCTCAAGAGTCTCATACTTAAGCTTATATTCTACAGCTGTACTTCTCTCTCCAAGTCCGTTGTCCCAAAAATGCTGATCTGCCATAATAAATCCCCTTTTTCCTCAATTAATATATCTCTATTCTAGTACTTTGGGCTCACTCAATCAACCCTAATTATACGGATGTGCGAACAATTTTTGGCATATAACCTTCCTTCTCAAGACGGGCAAGAATAGTATTCTTATGGTCAGTACCAAAGGCCTCAAGTGTTATTCTAAGTTCCACTGCAGCATTTCTGTTGATTGATACGAACTGATTGTGCTCAAGCTTGATTACATTACCATTCTCTTCAGCAATAATGCTTGATACACGGGATAATTCACCTGGCTTATCTGGAAGAAGAACAGATACTGTGAAGATTCTGTCCCTCATAATAAGACCCTGCTGAACTACAGATGACATTGTGATGACATCCATATTACCGCCTGAAAGAATAGATACAATCTTCTTATCCTTAACATCCAGCTGCTTCAATGCCGCAACGGTGAGTAATCCGGAATTCTCAACAACCATCTTGTGGTTCTCAACCATATCAAGGAAGGATACTACAAGATCCTCATCCTCAACAGTTATGATTCCATCAAGATTTTCCTTTAAATAAGGGAATATCTCCTTACCTGGAGTCTTAACTGCCGTACCATCAGCAATTGTATTAACACCAGGAAGTGTCACAACCTTACCTGCCTCTATAGAAGCCTTCATGCAGGCTGCACCAGCTGGCTCAACACCGATAACCTTAATCTTAGGATTAAGAAGCTTGGCCAGGGTAGATACACCTGTCGCAAGGCCACCGCCACCGATTGGTACAAGAATGTAATCAACAAGAGGAAGCTCCTTGAATATCTCCATAGCTATTGTACCCTGTCCAGTTGCAACTGCAGGATCATCGAATGGATGAATAAATGTATATCCCTGCTCTTCAGCTAACTTATAAGCGTATTCACAGGCCTCATCATAGACATCACCATGAAGCACAACCTCGGCACCATATCCCTTAGTACGATTAACCTTAATAAGAGGTGTTGTTGTTGGCATTACGATTACGGCCTTAGCACCGAAGCACTTGGCAGCATAGGCAACACCCTGGGCATGATTACCAGCTGAAGCTGTAATAAGTCCCTTACTTCTCTCCTCGGCAGTTAGTGTTGATATCTTGTAATATGCACCACGGAGCTTGTATGCACCTGTGAACTGCATATTCTCAGGCTTAAGGTATACCTTATTGCCTGTCTGTGCACTGAGATAATCACTATATATTAACTTGGTCTCCTGAGCGACCTTGCTGACAGCCTCGCTGGCAGCCTCGAACTCTTTTAATGTAAGCATCTGTATCTCCTATCAATCAGGCCAGTGGAACTCTGTATCCCTGTCCGCCTGAACTTCTGTAACCTGGTCTTCACTATCTTCATCAACCTTCACATCAAACAATGCATTAACGAATGCATCAGGGTCGAATTCCTGAAGATCTTCAATTCCTTCTCCAACTCCAATGAACTTAACCGGGATATTAAGCTCAGACTGAATTGCTACTGCAATACCACCCTTGGCAGTACCATCCATCTTGGTAAGTACAATTCCTGACAGTGGAGCAACATCAGAGAACTCCTTAGCCTGAACCAGAGCATTCTGACCAGTAGTACCATCTAATACAATAAGGTTCTCTCTCTTAATATCTGGATAATTCTTATCGATAATTCGATTCATCTTCTCCAGCTCATTCATGAGATTCTTCTTATTATGCAGTCTTCCTGCTGTATCGCAGAGAAGCACATCAATGTGTCTTGCCCTCGCCGCATTAACTGCATCATATATTACAGAGCTTGGATCAGCGCCTTCACCAGCCTTAATAATATCTACCTCAGCTCGCTTAGCCCACTCCTCTAACTGCTCTGTAGCAGCCGCTCTGAAAGTATCAGCCGCCGCAATCAGTACCTTCTTGCCCTTATTACGGTAAATCGCAGCCAGTTTTCCAATAGTAGTTGTCTTACCAACTCCATTAACTCCAATCACCATTACGATACTAGGCTGATTAAGGAAGTCGTAGTCCTCCTCAGTTACCTTCATCTGGTCCTTAATTACCTGGATGAGATAATCCCTGCACTCATCAGGCCTCTTAATATGATTCTCTTTGACAGACTTCTTAAGCTCATCAAGAATCTTCTCTGTAGCGTGGATTCCCACATCTCCCATAACAAGAATCTCTTCAAGCTCCTCATAGAAGTCGTCGTCAATCTTATCATGGGTAGAGAATACGTCCTCAATACCGCTTACGATATTGTCACGGGTCTTGGTAAGACCCTCCTTTAATTTAGCAAAAAAGTTAGCCACTTAGGTTACCTCTCTATTTAATACCATCCATCGCCAGGTTGACGCTAACAAGGGCAGATACACCCTTCTCCTGCATGGTAATACCATACAGACGGTCAGCCTTCTCCATTGTTCCTCTTCTATGAGTAATAACAATGAACTGTGTATGCTTGGTCAGCTTATGCAGATACTTGGCAAATCTCTCGACATTGCTCTCATCCAGGGCCGCCTCAATCTCATCAAGAAGACAGAATGGCGATGGCTTCATATTCTGAATTGCGAACAGAAGCGCAATAGCTGTAAGTGCCTTCTCTCCACCGGATAACTGCATCATATTCTGAAGCTTCTTTCCTGGTGGCTGAGCAATAATCTTAATACCTGCCTCGAGAATGTCCTGATCCTCCATAAGTTCAAGGGTAGCATGTCCACCACCGAACAGTTCCTTGAATACCTTGTCGAATTCTTTCTCAATTGCAGTAAATTTATCCTTGAACTGCTTACGCATAGCAGTATCCAGCTCTTCAATAATGCCTACAAGAGTCTTCTCCGCCTCTACCAGATCATCATGCTGAGTCTTTAAGAATGTATATCTCTCTGACACTTCCTTGTACTCTGAGATAGCGTTAACATTAACATCACCCAGCTTCTTAATCTCATCACGAAGTGTAGCAGCATCTCTCTTCATGGAAGCAAGATCTGTCATCTCAGGATTGCGAAGACCCTCTGCATCGTGAAGGGTAATCTCATATTCATTCCACATATAGTCAATGTGGTACTGAATAGAATCCTGTAACTTCTCTAACTGAGCCTGTAATCTGAACTTCTCCTTATCGAGATTAGACTTGGTCTCAGCAAGCTCTTCTCTAATACCGAAGAAGCCCTTCTGGCGCTCGTTCAAGCTGTCCTTAAGCTTAATATCCTCTTCCAACTTAGTCTGTGTCTCAGTCTGGGTTGTATATGAAGCCTTAATAGTCTCTTCAAGTTCAAGTATGTTAGCCTCACGGACCTTAACCTCGTCAGCACTGTTGCCCATCTCGCCAACGATCTCAGCAAGCTCTGCCTCGAATCTCTCACGCTCTAACCTTATACGGTCTAAGTTCTGCTGTTCGAAGCCTACGCGCTGTAATATCTTCTCGACCTCAACCTCACGGCGTCTGAGTTCCTCAGCCACCTCTGACAGAGCACCATGTCTGCTTTCGAGTTCTTCCTGAAGTACCTTAATACGCGCCTCAGTCTCCTTCTCCTTGTCATATGAAGCCTGAAGTTCAGCTGCAATAGCTTCCTTCTCAGCAATATTATTCTTAATCTGCTCTTCAAGGTCAGCAGACTCTGTCTTAAGTGAATCTACGTCTGCCTGACTCTCTTCCTGACGGGTTCTTGCTGTTGTCAGACTGATTCTTGCCGTATTCTGTGCAATGAACTTCTCCTGAAGCTTAAGCTTCATCTGCTCAATCTCTATTCGAATAGCATTTCTGGCTTCCTTAGTCTCCTCGATTTTCTTAAGAAGTTCATCAATCTCCTTAAGAGTGTCCTTCATACCCTTCTCGAGTTCTTCCATCTCACGTCTACGACTTAAGAGATTAGAATCCTTCTTGAAGGCACCACCAGATATTGCTCCACCAGGTACTAAGAGTTCACCCTCTAAGGTAACCATACGTACACCGTAGTCATACTTCCTTGCAATCTTAACAGCATGATCCACGTTGTCAACTACAACAATACGTCCAAGCATTGCCTTAGCAACGTTCCTGTATTCCTTCTTGGTGTTACAGAGTTCATCAGCAAGACCCAGCACTCCTTCTTCCTTAAGGACCTCAGGAGTCTTGAATTCCTGTGGATTCTTAATTGATGTAAGAGGTAGGAATGTAGCACGACCGGCTCTCTCTCTCTTAAGGAAGCCAATCATCTTCTTAGCTGTCTCTTCATCGTCTGTAACAATGTTCTGTATATTACCGCCAAGAGCTGTCTCAATGGCAATCTCATACTTCTTATCAGCTGTAATAATATCTGCCACAACACCGATAATACCAGGGTTCTTGTCCTTCTGCTCCATTACTCTCTTAACAGAGCCGCCATATCCCTCGTATCTCTCAGTGATATTGGCAATAGTTTCCAGCTTAGACTTATCCTGATGGTACTTAACCTGCTTATTACGAAGAGTCTCATCCATTGTGGCTAATTCAGTCTTGTAAGAGTTAGCCTTATCTTCTCTGGCCTTCTGTTCTTCGTTAAGAGTATTAATCTCCTTAGTGATATTCTCGAAGTCTTCCTCGTACTGCTTGATTACATCTAACTGCTTAGCTTCATCAGTTCTGGCCGATACAAGCTTACTGGTAAGCTCGGCCTTACGAATATCAATCTGCTCTGATACTGTTAAGAGTCTCTCACTTCGAGACTTAATATTGGCACGCTCGCCAAGAGCTGCAATAATACTATTCTTGCAGTCCTCGATCTCGCTGTTTAATTCTTCAATACGGCTCTGGATCTCGTTAAGCTTAGTCTCAACCTCTACCTTGTCCTTCTGGGCAGCTTCCAGCTCGGTATCAATAGTTGACTTCTTGTCGGCAAGACCCTGCTCCTCTAAGGACTTCTGCTCTAACTCTTCAGACACGCTCTTCTTACGGTTGTCCAGGTGCTCCTCATTGCCCTTGGCAGCCTTAATCTGCTCCTTAAGGACATCAATCTGACGCTCCAGACGCTCTCTTATGACACTTGTCTCAGAGAGAGCTGTTCTCTCTTCATCAATAGTCTTCTCCAGCTCATCAATACGTGTAATAGTATCTTCATACTCTACCTTGATGCTCTCATATCTATTGCTGACCTGCTCGAATTCAATAGATGTATTGTGAAGGTTCTCAGTTGTCTTCTCCAACTGATCCTTAATAGACATATTCTCAAGTAAGAAGGAATTAACATCCAGAGTCTTAAGCTCATCACGCTTCTTAAGGTATATCTTAGCCTTCTCAGACTGTCTCTCAAGAGGTCCAATCTGCTTCTCAAGCTCACCTAAGATGTCAGATACTCGGACAAGGTTGTTGCGTTCTTCCTCAAGCTTCTTCTCTGAAGCCACCTTACGTCTCTTGAACTTAACGATACCAGCTGCCTCATCGAAGAGCTCACGTCTCTCCTCTGGCTTACCGCTTAAGATGGCATCAATCTGGCCCTGTCCAATGATGGAATAACCTTCCTTACCAATACCTGTATCATAGAATAACTCATTAATATCCTTGAGTCGGCATACTGCTCCATTAATAAGATACTCACTCTCACCCGAACGGTAGAGTCTTCTGGCAACAGTAACCTCGTCGAAGTCTATGGCCAGCTGATGATCAGAGTTATCAAGTGTAATGGCTACATAAGCATAGCTAAGTGGCTTACGCATCTCTGTTCCAGCGAAGATAACATCCTGCATAGATGCACCACGTAACTGCTTAATCCTCTGTTCACCAAGTACCCATCTTACCGCATCGGCTACATTACTCTTACCTGAACCATTAGGTCCAACGATACCAGTAATACCATTATGGAACTGGAAGTTTATTCTATTTGCAAAGGATTTGAATCCCTGTACTTCAATGTTCTTTAAATACATACTTACTCGCTTTACTACTTCTTCTTAAGCAACATAATCGCTTCATAGGCCGCCTTCTGTTCAGCTGCCTTCTTGGTCCGCCCCTCACCTGAGCCTACTACCTTACCATCAAGAACTGCTTCAACCACGAATACCTTAGCATGGTCTGGCCCCTTTTCCTCCACAAGATTATACTCGAAGGTCTTATAGCCCGTGGCCTGAATCATCTCCTGAAGATTAGTCTTGGCATCATAGAAGAGGATCTTGTCCTCCAGATCCGACAGTACGAATCCATGGATAAAATCGTGTGCAACTGAGAATCCTCCATCCAGATACAAGGCACCGATTACCGCCTCAAGTACATCCGAGATAATAGAATCACGACCACGACCGCCGGTTCCCTCTTCTCCCTTACCAAGTCGGATATAGTCCTCGAGGTTAATATCCCTTGCGCATAGAGCCAGGGATGGCTCACATACCATACTGGAACGCAACTTGGTAAGCTTACCCTCAGCCATATCCGGATTCTCATGGAATAAGAAGTCACTGGATACTAGTTCCAGCACGGCGTCTCCTAAGAACTCCAGTCTCTCGTAATCCGAAATCTTATTAATTTTTCTCTCATTAGCATATGAGCTGTGCGTCAGAGCCTGCTTAAGCAAGTCCTTATTCTTAAAGGAATAGCCTATCTTCTCCTCAAGCAATGCTGTATTTTCTACAAATGCCATATTATCCCTTTACAAACCAAAAAGCCCTCATGTAAGGGCTTTAGGCTTTTACTCGATTCCGATTTTAATAAGCTCAACTGCCTCTCCGACAGTAGTAATCTTCTCAGCCTTCTCTGGTGGGATCTCGATATCGAACTCTTCCTCTAATCCCATAATAATCTGGAAAATATCAAGGGAGTCAGCTCCAAGATCATCCATAAAAGTTGTCTCAGGTGTGATCTCGTTAGGATCAACACTAAGTACTTCTGCAATTACTTTTTTCAGCTTTTCTAATTCCATAATCTAGTCCTCTCTAATCTATATTATCTTCGCGCTCTATAGCCGCTTTAATCTTCTCTGTTATTCCCTGCTCCTTGAAGGTCACGCACTGAATAAGTGTGTTCTTAATCTCCTTAGGAGTACTGCTTCCATGAGTCTTAACTACTAATCCCTTAAGACCAAGCATTGGTGCTCCGCCATACTCGCTTGCGTCAAAAGTCTTAAGAGTCTTCTTAAGTGCAGGCTTAACAAGTAATGCACCAATCTTACTACGGGTAGTAGACATCATGCCTTCCTTAATCTTAGAGATAAGTGTTCCGCCGATACCCTCGTACATCTTGATAACTACATTACCAACGAAGGCATCACAGACGATTACATCCGCGTAACCCGCTGGAATATCTCTTGCCTCAATACTACCAATGAAATTAATTCCTGGGCAGGCACTAAGTAATGGGAAGGTCTCCTTAACAAGAGCATTGCCCTTCTCTTCCTCTGCTCCGATATTAAGAATCGCAACCTTGGGATTCTTAATTCCAACTACATTCTCCATATAGATGGAACCCATCTGAGCGAACTGTACCAGCATTGAAGGTCTTGCATCTACGTTGGCACCACAGTCAACAATAAGCGCCACACCATCCTTGGTAGGAATAAGTGGAGCAAGTGGCGATCTCTCAACACCCTTGATACGTCCAACTACTACCTGGCCACCTACAAGTGTAGCTCCAGTAGAACCAGCTGATACGTATGCATCACACTCACCATTCTTAACCATATTCATGGCCTTAACTATCGAAGATTCCTTCTTCTTGCGAATGGCCATTACTGGTGGCTCTGCATTCTCAAT
>DCIU01000002.1:16243-19040 GCA_002317245.1 Lachnospiraceae bacterium UBA1718 | reverse complement strand
AAGGCAATTGACAGGTATATTGTCAAGGATAGGAAGGCGGAGAAGAGCAAGTTCCAGTATGATCCATCTATTCAGGGTTATGTCAGGGATTCATACCTTGGTAATGCTCACTGTCCAAGATTCGGAACGGGTGAAGGCAAGGGAGTGATTGAGAGCTCTGTAAGAGGTAAGGATTTATTTATTCTGACTGATGTTACCAACTCAAGCCTTACTTACAGAATTAGTGGTGGAATGAACCATATGAGTCCTGATGACCATTATCAGGATCTTAAGAGAATAATTGCTGCAGCAGCTGGTAAGGCAAGAAGAATTAATATTATCATGCCTTTTTTATATGAGGGAAGACAGCATAGAAGATCATCGAGAGAGTCTCTTGACTGTGCATATATGCTTGAAGAGCTCTATTCAATGGGTGTTGATAACTTTATTACCTTCGATGCCCACGACCCAAGAGTGGCTAATGCTATTCCTCTTAATGGATTTGATAACTATACACCACCTACACCATTCTTAAAGGCCTTACTTGCGTCTGAACGTGACCTTGTTATTGATAAGGATCACATGGTGGTAATATCTCCTGATGAGGGAGCTCTTAGCAGAAGTATCTACTTTGCTAATGTTGTTGGTGTCAACACTGGTATGTTCTACAAGAGGAGAGACTATACAAGGATTGTTAATGGCAAGAACCCTATTATTGCCCATGAATTCCTTGGGGATAGTGTTGATGGCAAGGATGTTATCATTATTGATGATATGATTTCTTCCGGAGAGTCAATGCTTGACACAGCTAGACAGCTTAAGGAGATGAATGCCAGAAGAGTATATATCTTCTGTACCTTTGGACTCTTCACATCCGGACTTAAGTCCTTCGATAATGCCTATGAGAGATGCTGGTTCGAGAAGGTTGTAACTACCAACCTTTGTCACAGACCTGCAGAGATAAAGGATAAGCCATACTATATTGAAGCAGATATGTATAAGTTCACTGCTGATGTTATTAATATGATGAACCATGACTCATCAATGAGTAATATTCATGCAAGTGCGGAGAGCATTCATCAGGCAATTGATTCCTACAATGCCAGAGCCTTCAAGGAACTGGATGAGCATGCGTAAATAACTGAATATATCATTTAGAATAAAGCACCTGCCAAGTGGGTGTAAAAAAGCACCTACCAAGTAGGTGCTTTTTTTGATATACTATTGACATGTATGTGCATTTAATTGATGACGTTGTAAAAGGATCAATTGCAGACAGACTTGGCATCATACCAGGAGATTCATTAGTATCTGTTAATGGTGAAGATATTGAGGATATATTTGATTATCAGTACCATTGTCAGAATGATAAGGTGTCACTGGTTATTCGTCACGCGAACAATACTGAGGCTACCTTCGATATTAATAAGGATGAGGATGACGACATCGGCTTAATGTTCGATGGTGGATTAATGGATGAATACAGACACTGTTCAAATAAGTGTATTTTCTGTTTCATTGACCAGATGCCTCCAGGTATGAGAGATAATCTCTACTTCAAGGATGACGATGCGAGACTGTCATTCCTTCAGGGTAACTATATAACCCTGACCAATATGTCGGACCATAACGTGGACCGCATTATTAAGTACAGATTAAGCCCAATTAATATATCTATTCAGACCATGAACCCGACCCTTCGCTGTGAGATGCTGCATAACAGATTCGCAGGAGAGGCTTTGCAGAAGCTGGACCGCTTCTATGAGGCAGGGATTGTAATGAATGGACAAATTGTACTCTGTAAGGGGGTTAATGACGGTGATGAACTGGAATACTCCTTAGAGCAGATGTATAAGTACCTTCCACTGCTTGAATCGGTATCAGTTGTACCTGTTGGATTGTCCAAGTACAGAGAGGGGTTGTACCCACTTGAGCCCTTTAATGCTGATGACGCAGTTCAGGTAATTGATACCATAGAGAAGTGGCAGAAGAAGGCCTATGATGAGTATGGTATCCACTTTATCCATGCTTCTGACGAATGGTATATAATGGCTGGCTTAGAGCTTCCTGAAGAGGAGCGATACGACGGCTATCTGCAGATTGAGAATGGCGTTGGCATGGTTAGGTCCATGCTTGCCGAGTTCGATGACGGACTATCCACAGCCATCAACGAATACGGCGGAATCAGAGAGGACGGCAGTGTAGCCAGACTTGGGCTTTTTAACAGAATGAAGCAGGCATTTGCTTCTGACAGGGTAAAAGAAGAGACAATTACAATTGTTACAGGTCGTCTGGTATCCAGATACATCGAAGAGATGGCTAATAAGGTTATGAGAGCCTTCCCATGTAGACACATTAATGTCCTGCCAATAAGGAATGACTTCTTTGGGGAGATGATAACGGTGTCAGGCTTATTAACTGCCAGGGATATAATTGCACAGTGTAAGGAACATGAGCTTGGGGATGCCATTATTCTTCCATGCAATGTTCTGCAGTCAGATTCAGAGCTTTTCTTGGATGATCTGACGGTTACAGATATTAAGAGGGCACTTGGAGTTGAAGTACGCATATCCGGCAGTGATGGATATGGTATGGTTAACTGCATGTTAGGATTATAAATTGAAAGGTTATATATGAGTAAGAGAAAAGGTAAGCCGATTGTTGCGGTTGTAGGAAGACCTAATGTAGGTAAGAGTACTCTGTTCAACGCCCTTGCTGGAGATATGATTTCAATCGTTAAGGATACTCCGGGTATTACAAGAGACCGTATTTATGCGGATGTTACATGGTTGGACAAGAGCTTCACATTAATTGATAC
>DCIU01000002.1:12655-16149 GCA_002317245.1 Lachnospiraceae bacterium UBA1718 | reverse complement strand
GATGTAATACTCTTCATGGTTGATGTTAAGCAGGGAATGGTTGATTCGGATATGAAGGTAGCAGATATGCTCCGTCGTGCCCATAAGCCAGTGCTCCTTATAGTTAATAAGGTAGATAACTTCGACAAGTTCATGGCAGATACATACGAGTTCTATAATCTTGGTATTGGTGATCCGATTCCAGTATCTGCTGCTAACAGACTTGGCATTGGAGATATGCTTGAGAAGGTTGTAGAATTCTTCCCTGATGACGACCTGACAGACGATGAGGATGACAGACCACGTGTGGCTATTATTGGTAAGCCTAATGTAGGTAAGTCTTCACTTATTAACAAGCTTATTGGTGAGAACAGACTTATTGTATCAGACATTGCTGGAACAACCCGCGATGCTGTAGATACACCAATCAAGTACAATGGGCAGGAGTATGTATTCATTGATACAGCCGGACTACGTCGTAAGAATAAGATTAAGGAAGAACTTGAGAAGTACATGATTGTACGTACGGTGTCAGCTGTTGAGAGAGCGGATGTAGTAGTTCTCCTCATTGACGCCGATGAAGGTGTAACAGAGCAGGATGCCAAGATTGCGGGCATTGCCCATGAGAGAGGCAAGGGCTTCATTATCGCTGTTAATAAGTGGGATCTTATTGAAAAAAATGATAAGACTATGAATGAGTTCACCAAGAAGGTTCGCCAGACTCTGTCATTCATGCCTTATGCAGAGATTATCTATATCTCAGCCCTTACTGGACAGAGAACAGGTAAGCTCTTCGAGGTAATTGATCAGGTAAGAGAGTCTGCAACTATGCGAGTTCAGACCGGTGTTCTTAATGAGATTATGGCAGAAGCTACTGCTATGCAGCAGCCACCTTCTGACAAGGGTAAGAGACTTAAGCTCTACTACATTACTCAGGTATCAGTTAAGCCACCAACATTCGTAATTTTTGTTAATGATAAGGAACTTATGCACTTCTCATATACAAGATATATTGAGAATCAGATTAGAGATACCTTTGGATTTGTAGGTACTCCGCTTAAATTCATTATCAGAGAGAGAAAAGAAGATAAATAAGAGGTAAAAAGAAATGTTCAGGTTGATTTGTTTAGTAGTTGGATATGCCTTCGGACTTATTCAGTCAGCATTCATTTATGGAAAACTTCATGGTGTTGATATTAGAACAGTAGGCAGCGGTAATGCAGGAAGTACCAATGCTCTCAGAGCCTTTGGTACCAAGGCTGGATTCACAGTTCTGTTCTTTGACGCACTTAAGACAATTGCTGCGATACTTGTTTTGAGATTTACATTAGGCTATTTCTATCCAGGCGATATTGCCCTTATTATTCTGTGGACAACAGTGGGTGTTATCCTTGGTCATAACTTCCCATTCTACCTTAATTTCAAGGGTGGTAAGGGAATGGCTGCCACACTGGGAATGATTATCTCGCTTATAGCCCTGCAGCCAATGTACTTCATTACAATGTTCACATTATTTGTACTGATATTTGTAACCACTCATTATGTGTCATTAGGCAGTATCCTAGCTTACGTACTGTTTTTTGCCGAGACTATCATATTTGGTCAGCTTGGTATGCTGGGAGAGAACTTAAGCAATGCCACATTAATTGAGCTTGACTGTCTTGCCTTCTTCCTGATGGCACTTGCCATATTCCAGCACAGAGCTAATGTGGTAAGACTCTTCAATGGATGTGAGAGTAAGACATATCTGTCTAAGACTAAAAGAGAAGCTTATAAGAAATCACTAGAGCAGTAAGCTGGAGGAATGAAGATGAATGTAGGTATTATTGGTGCAGGTAGCTGGGGAATTGCTCTTGCTAATCTGCTTGCTAATAATGGTAATCAGGTGACTGTATGGTCAATTATTGAAGATGAGATTAAGATGCTTAAGGACAATCATGAGCATCTGGATAAGCTGCCTGGTGTTAAGCTGAATGACACTATAGAATATACAACCAGCCTGGAGGATTCCATTAAGGATAAAGATTTCCTGGTACTTGCAGTGCCATCACCTTTTACCAGATCTACTTCACACAGTATGAAGGACTATGTGGCTGAAGGTCAGGTGATTGTAAATGTGGCAAAGGGCGTTGAGGAGAAGACTCTTATGACGCTGTCACAGATTATAGAGGAAGAGCTTCCGCAGGCTAATGTATGCGTGCTGTCTGGCCCTTCCCATGCTGAAGAGGTCGGAAGAGGAATGCCTACAACTGTTGTAGTAGCCTCTAAGGATACCCAGACTGCTCAGATGCTTCAGGATGCCTTCATGAATGATTTCTTCAGAGTATATACAAGCTCAGATATACTGGGTATTGAGCTTGGTGCTGCCCTTAAGAATGTGGTTGCACTTGCAGCAGGTATTGCGGATGGATTAGGCTATGGCGACAATGCCAAGGCGGCCCTAATTACACGAGGCATTAGTGAGATTGGAAGACTGGGAATCGCCATGGGTGGTAAGTTCGAGACTTTCTGTGGCCTGACTGGAATTGGTGATCTGATTGTAACCTGTGCCAGTATGCACAGCCGTAACAGAAGAGCTGGTATATTAATTGGTCAGGGCAAGACATATGACGAGGCTATGGCTGAGGTTAAGATGGTTGTAGAGGGTGTATACAGTGCCAAGGCGGCTATGGGACTCTCTAAGAAATATGGTATTGACCTTCCGATTATTGAACAGGTTAATCTGGTGCTCTTCGAGAATAAGAAGGCCTCAGAGGCCATGAAGGATCTGATGGGAAGAGATAAGAAGGACGAATATACAAAATAGCACAATAGGAGATTCTACTAATGGATGGAATTAATCAGGGATTTACAGGAACTAATGAATATGTAGCAAGTGAGCAGTTATTATCAGCTGTTAATGTTGCCATTACCTTGCAGAAGCCACTTCTTATTAAGGGTGAGCCAGGAACTGGCAAGACAATGTTAGCTGAGGCAGTAGCTAAGTCGCTTGGCAAGAAGCTTATCATCTGGAATATCAAATCCACTACTAAGGCTCAGGATGGTCTCTATATGTATGATACAATCCAGAGACTTTATGATGGACAGTTCGGTGAAGAGGGCGTTGATGATATTGCCAGATACATTAAGCTCGGCAAGCTCGGTGAGGCATTTGAGTCTGAGGAGCAGGTTATTCTTCTTATTGATGAGATTGACAAGGCTGACCTGGAGTTCCCTAATGACCTTCTCTGGGAGCTTGATCAGATGGAGTTCTATATTCATGAGACCAAGAGAACAGTTAAGGCTAAGCAGAGACCAATCGTAATCATTACATCCAATGCTGAGAAGGAGCTTCCTGATGCCTTCCTTAGAAGATGTATCTTCCATTACATTGACTTCCCTGAGAGAGATCTTATGGAGGAGATCGTAAGAGTTCACCTTCCAGATGTTGAGGAGAATGTACTTAAGAACGCCTTCGATGTATTCTATGACATCCGTGGTATGAGGGATGTACGCAAGAAGCCTTCAACATCTGA
>DCIU01000002.1:3983-12585 GCA_002317245.1 Lachnospiraceae bacterium UBA1718 | reverse complement strand
CTTCCATTTGTAGGTGTAATTGTTAAGAAGGATGAGGACCTGACAACCGTTAGGCAGAAGATTAATTTGTAATTTACAGCATGTTTACTAAGTTTTTTTATGATCTACGAGAGGCTGGAATGCATGTGACTCTTGGAGAGTGGCTTACCCTTCAGGAGGCCCTTGATAAGGGACTTCATAACAGCTCCATGACAGACTTCTATTATCTGTCGCGTATGATTCTCGTTAAGAGTGAAACTGAATATGACAAGTTCGATATGGTCTTCGAGAACAACTTCAAGGGCAAGAGCTGGGATCCAGAAGTTGGAGCCAATATGCTTAAGTGGCTTGATAAGTCGGAGTTCACGGAACAGCTTGATATAGAAGAGAAGCAGTGGCTCAACAAGATGGAGGATATCCAGGTTGACAAGGACGATGTAGAGCAGAAGTTCAAGGAGAGACTTAAGGATCAGGACAGCGAACACAATGGTGGTTCCCACTGGATTGGTACTATGGGTAAGACCTCCTTCGGTAATACCGGTGGCAATGTTGGCGGCGTAAGAGTCGGCGGTAAGTCGGGTTACCAGTCAGCCTTCGCTGTTATCGGTGCTAAGAAGTACAGGGACTTCAGAGAGGACAGAATTGTCGATAACAGACAGTTCATGCAGGCCCTTCGTAAGCTTCGTCAGTTCTCAACCAAGCTTGATATACCTAAGACTGAGCTGGATATTAACGGTACCATAGATAAGACCTGCAACAATGGTGGAATGTTAGAGATTGTAATGGATAAGCCACGTAAGAATGCTGTTAAGCTGCTCTTACTAATGGATAGTGGCGGTACCATGATTCCCTACAGTGAGCTTATGAATGAGCTCTTCCAGTCTGTAAATAAGTCCAACCATTATAAGGATGTTAAGGTCTATTACTTCCATAACTGTATATATTCTAAGCTATATAACACACCGGAGTGTGAGAATGGCGACTGGATTGATACAGAGTGGATGTTCCGTAATCTTGACAGCGATTATAAGGTTATAATTGTTGGCGATGCAGCTATGGCCCCTGAGGAACTCTATTCTGACAGCGGTAATTATCGTGGACCTAATGGCGGATTGTGTGGCTGGGACTGGCTGTTACTTATGAAGCGTCATTATAAGAAGATAGTATGGATGAATCCTAAGATGGCTCCGGGCCATGCACCATGGAGAGAGGCTGAGACAGCTATTAAGGAAATCTTCCCTATGTTTAAGCTGACGGTTAAGGGCCTGAATGACGCTATGACAATACTAATGACGGGTAGATGAGATGGTAGTCGACATTACTTTTCCAATAAGATTAACTGGTACAGTTGAGCACGGACGGAAGATTGGAAGCAGTATAATCAATGTTCCAACGGCCAATATTGTACCTAATGAGAAAATAGATGGCATTCAGTTGGGTGTCTATTATTCACTCATATGTATAGATGGGGCTCGTTATAAGGGGATAAGCAACATTGGTACCAAGCCAACAGTTAATGACTCAGGCAGAGTCAATGTGGAGACCTTTATATTTGACTTCACAGGAGATATATACGGCAAGGACATAGAGGTGGATCTTCTTGAGTTCAGGCGTCCTGAGAAGAGATTCGACTCCATTGATGAGCTTAGCGCCACAATACATTCGGATCTGGAAGCCGGTAGGATATATGAGGCGTAGACGGTTGCTATATAATTGACAAACCTTATTCTACTGTTTAGAATTAAGTGATTGTGAAAACAGTTATTAGTTAGTAATTCTTCCACTAGCGGAAGATTGAATATGTGAGGATATTATGGGTATTTATGAAGAACTTGTAGCCAGAGGACTTATAGCTCAGGTTACAGATGAGGAACAAATTAGAGACTTGGTTAATAATGGGAAGGCTACTTTCTATATTGGATTCGATCCAACAGCTGATTCCCTTCACGTAGGCCACTTCATGGCATTATGTCTTATGAAGAGACTTCAGATGGCTGGCAATAAGCCAATCGCCCTTATCGGCGGTGGTACAGCTATGATTGGAGATCCATCTGGCCGTTCAGATATGCGTCAGATGATGACTGTAGAGACAATACAGCATAACTGTGACTGCTTCAAGAAGCAGATGGAGAAGTTCATTGAGTTCGGCGATGATAAGGCTATTATGGTTAATAACGCTGACTGGCTTCTTGATCTTAACTATGTAGATGTACTTCGTGAGGTTGGACCACACTTCTCAGTTAACCGTATGTTAAGCCATGAGTGCTATAAGCAGCGTATGGAGAGAGGTCTTACATTCATCGAGTTCAATTATATGATTATGCAGAGCTATGACTTCTATGCACTCTACCAGAAGTACGGCTGTAATATGCAGTTCGGTGGTGATGATCAGTGGGCTAATATGCTTGGTGGTACAGAGCTTATTCGTAGAAAGCTTGGCGAAGATGCACATGCAATGACAATTACACTTCTTCTTAACTCTGAGGGTAAGAAGATGGGTAAGACAGCTAAGGGTGCTGTATGGCTTGACCCAGAGAAGACTTCACCATTTGAGTTCTACCAGTACTGGAGAAACGTAGCTGATTCCGATGTACTTAAGTGCATTAGAATGCTTACATTCCTTCCACTTGAAGAGATTGATGCTATGGATAAGTGGGAAGGTGCTGAACTTAATAAGGCTAAGGAGATTCTTGCATTTGAATTAACTAAGCTTGTTCATGGTGAGGAAGAGGCTAAGAAGGCTGAGGAATCTGCTAAGGCACTGTTCGGTGGAGCAGGTACTACAGAGATGCCAACTGCTGTAATTACAGAGGCTGATCTTAGAGAAGGTGCAATTGATATTATTGGACTTCTTGTAGCAGCTGGTCTTACACCAACTCGTAATGAGGCCAGAAGAGCGGTTGAACAGGGTGGCGTATCTGTTAATGATGAGAAGGTTACAGATATTAAGACTCAGTACACTCCTGAGAATCTTGGCGGTGACGGAATTGTCCTTAGAAGAGGTAAGAAGAACTTCAAGAGAGTAAAATTCGAATAATGTTATCGGCATAATTTGATGGGTAATCATTTTATACTTGAATTAGATAGCACTTTTCGGTATAATAATTCACGGTTTGATGGGAATTAACGAAAGGATTTATATACAATGAAGAAGAATTTATTACTTGCACTTATTGGTGTTAGTGCTTGTCTTGCACTTACAGCATGCGGTAAGAAGGAGAAGGAAGCTGCAGAAGCAGTTAAGCCTGAGATTATCGCAATAGAGGAGAAGACCGAAGAGGAAGCTCCATCAGAAGAGGTAGAAGAGGAAGCAACAGAGGAACTTCCAGAGGGAATGTACTACAGTGAGTTAACAGGTCTTCCAATCAGCCTTGATATTGAGAAGCAGAAGCCAATCGCAGCAATGGTTGATAATGAGAGCTCAGCTCTTCCACATTACGGACTTAATACAGCAGATATCATCTATGAGATGGTTAACTCTACTGCTAATGATCGTGTAACAAGACTTATGGTTATCTATAAGGACTGGGGCAACATTGAGCAGTTAGGTTCAATCAGATCAATCAGACCTACTAATATCTGGGTAGCTGGTGAGTACAATGCAGTTGCATGTCACGATGGTGGTCCATTCTACATTGATGCTTATCTTGCACATGATTATGCACAGCATTTCTCTGGTATTTTCAGCCGTGTTAACAACGGTAAGGCTAGAGAGTTCACAGAGTATATTGTAAAGGGTGACCTTGAGAAGGCATTTGCTGATTCTTCATACTCAACAGAGTATGACCAGTACTATGAGGGACCACACTTCCAGTTCACAACACAGGGCAATCCTATTGAACTTGAGGGTGATGAGGCTACTAAGCTTGACCTTACTGCAGCATTCAAGCATAACAAGTCACAGCTTAAGTACAATGCTGATAAGAATGTATATGAGTACTATGAGTATGGCAGCGCCCATGTAGATGGCGAGACTAATGAAGTACTTGCATTCACTAACGTTATTCTTCAGAAGGCTGATATCCTTCAGCTTGATAAGAATGGTTATATGGCATATGATAATTTCTTCGGTGATAAGGGTAAGGGCGAAGGCCTCTACATCTATGGTGGTAAGTCTACTAAGATCACATGGGAGAAGAAGACAGAGAATGGTATCACACATTACTATCTTGAGAATGGTGATGAGCTTACACTTAACGCTGGTATGACATATATCGGTCTTATTCCTTCAGATTACTGGGATGAGATTACACTTAAGTAATCAGTGATTATGACAATGACCCTGGCTGGAATCAGCCAGGGTTTTTTAATTGCGAATGATAGCTTATAGATGGTATAATAATGGAGCAAAAAATGAAGAAATGGAGGGTGCTTATGAATCCTGTTTATGAGAAATTAATGAATTGTGTGGCTTCTGTAAGGGCTAAGACAGATTTCGTTCCAAAGGTAGCTATTGTACTTGGTTCCGGTCTTGGAGATTATGCAGATAGTATAAAGGTAGAATGCGAGGTTGATTACAGTGACATCGAAGGTTTTCCAGTATCTACAGTAGTGGGACATGCTGGTAAGTTTATCTTCGGATATGTTGATGATGTACCAGTAGTATGCATGAAGGGACGTGTTCACTTCTACGAGGGATATCCAATCTCAGATGTAGTTCTTCCTACAAGACTTATGAAGATGTTAGGAGCTGAGATTTTATTCCTTACTAATGCATCAGGTGGAGTTAATCCATCATATTCAGCAGGAGACTTCATGCTGATTACTGACCATATCGCAACCTGGGCACCTAATCCATTAATTGGACCTAATATAGATGAACTGGGACTTCGTTTCCCTGATATGTCACACATTTATGACGAGGACCTCCAGGCAATCATCTCAGATGTTGCCGCGTCAGAGGGAATTAAGCTTCAGAAGGGTATATATGCCTACCTTACAGGACCAAGCTTTGAGTCACCAGCAGAGATTCGCATGTTCGGTAAGCTTGGTATTGATGCAGTTGGTATGTCCACTGTAGTCGAGGCTATTGCTGCTAACCATATGGGCATGAAGATATGTGGTATTTCATGTGTATGCAATCTTGCGGCTGGATTATCTGCTAATCCTCTTACTCATGAAGAGGTACAGGAAGCTGCAGCAGATGCAGCACCTAAGTTCAAGACACTTTTAACAGAGTCTGTTAAGAAATTTGGTAATTTATAGAATTAGAGGAAAAGAGATGACATTAAGACTTTATAACGCAAGAATCTTATCAATGGTGGAGGGACAGGATATCTTCACTGGTGAGATAATAGTTGAGGGAAACAAGATTAGCTATGTTGGTGAATCCGATAAGGCACCTAAGGTAGCTGCAGATAGAGAGATTGACTGTATGGGCAATGTGCTGATGCCTGGCTTCAAGAATTGCCATACACATTCTGGAATGACAGCTTTCAGATCTCTTGCAGATGACCTTAATCTTCAGGACTGGCTATATAATGAGATATTCCCAAGAGAAGCTAAGATGGATGGAGAGGACTGCTACTGGCTAACCAAGCTTGCAATACTCGAATACCTTACAAGTGGTGTGACAGCTATAGAGGATATGTACCTTACTCCAGAGACAATTGCTGATGCTTGTCAGGAGATGGGGATGCGCTGTGAACTGGTATCAGGTCTCAATAAGTTCGGACCAACTCTTGAAGTACTTGAGGAGAGATACAACAAGCTTAATGGAAAGTACCCATTAGTTGGATTCAAGATGGGCGTTCACGCTGAATATACCTGTGATAAGGAATTACTTGAGAATGTATCTAAGCTTATTCACAAGTATGAGGCTCCATTATATGTTCATATGTCAGAGACTAAGACAGAGGTTGATGAGTGTATTGGAAGATACGGAATCACTCCTGTTGCACTTTTCGATAGTCTTGGATTATTTGATTTCGGTGGTGTTATTTACCACGGTGTATGGACTACTCCTGAGGACTGGGAGATTCTGAAAAAGCGTGGCGTAATGGTTGTATCCAATCCGGCATCCAATGCCAAGTTAGCAAGCGGTATTGCTCCATTAACAGATTACTTAAGAGAGGGTATTACAGTAGCTCTTGGAACAGACGGACCAAGCTCTAATAATGCTCTTGATATGTTCAGAGAGATGTACCTTGCGGCAGTAATGGGTAAGGTGCGTGAGATGGATCCTCTTGCGGTTCCAGCAGTGGAAGTGCTCAAGATGGCAACTGTTAACGGATCTAAGACATTAGAGCATCCTGATACAGATGTACTTGCAGCTGGCAAGCTGGCAGATATTATCATGATTGATTTATCTAAGCCTAATATGCAGCCTGTTCTTAACATTCCTAATAATATCGTTTACAGTGGATGCAAGAGCAATATTAAGATGACTATGATTGATGGTAAGATTCTCTATGAGAACGGACAGTTTATCGGCGTAGATGTTGATGAGATCTATCGTAAGTCAGAAGAGATTATGGAGAAGCTTCGTTAGTGGAGAATCTGTTTTTAATAGTATTATTATGTGCCGTAGCCGTGGTTATCACCGGCTATGGTACTTTTAATAATAGGCAAAGAAATAAGTACATAGAGAGATGCATCAGAGAGTCATATGGGGCACCTAATACCCGTGTATTCAAGGATGGCGAGTATAAGCATATTCCGGGATACCATAAGAATCACCCTTCAGAATATGAGGTGGATGATATCACATGGAATGACCTTGATATGGACTCAGTCTTCATGGAGGCCAACAGGACCCAGTCATCAGCGGGTGAAGAATATCTCTATCACCTCTTCAGAGCACCTCTGACTGATGTTTTGCAGGTAGAAGAATTCCTAAGGGATATGGAGCCTAAGATTGCTCATTACATGGACAATGAGGCTGACAGGGTAGATATGCAGCTTACCATGAATAAGTGTGGAAGAACTGGTAAGTATAGCATATATGACTATCTCAATAATCTTGAGATTATAGCTGACGAGAACTTCAACCAGGATGTATGGCTGCTCTTAATGTATGGCGTTGCAGTATTTGTAATGTTCATTAACTTCGGCATTGGTGCTGTGGCTTTTGCTGCATTACTTATGTATGGCGGCGTTACATACTTCACTAAGAAGAGAAGGATTGAACCCTATATTATCAGCTTTGCCTATGTCTTCAGAGTAATTAATGGCGCTAACATTATCTGCTCTAAGAAGCAGTCTGTTATAGAAGCGGAGCAGAAGAGACTTAAGGAACTTGGAAGGCAGATGAACAGCTTCAGCAGGTTCTCGTATCTTATTATGAGCCGCAATTCTGGAACTGGTAATATCTTAGAGATTCTGCTTGATTATGTGAGAATGTTCTTCCACCTGGATATTATTAAGTTCTTCCAGATGAGAGACCAGCTAGGCAAGCACTGGGACGACATAGATGAGATGCTTACTATTATGGGTAAGATTGATTCAGCACTGGCAATTGCATCCTACAGGGCTTATCTGGGTAATTACTGTCAGCCGGAGTTTGTCTACGGCGATAATAATGATTCCTGCTCTGACTATGAGGCTAAGGCTATCTATCATCCATTATTAACTAATCCGGTTGTAAATGATGTGAATCTGACCCGTGGCATTATCCTCACCGGCTCTAATGCATCAGGTAAGTCTACAATGCTTAAAACTGTTACAGTTGCAGCTATTATGGCCCAGTCAATTGGAACTGTTCCTGCGGACAGCTACAGAGCTCCTGCGTTCAGAGTATATACTTCGCTTGCACTTAATGATGATATCTTCGCAGGCGAGAGCTATTACATGACAGAGATTAAGTCGCTTAAGCGTATTCTTGATCATGGCTCAGATGAGGGAGCACCTATTCTGGCATGTGTGGATGAGGTACTCAGAGGCACTAATACAATAGAGAGAATATCAGCTTCAAGTATTATTCTTGAGAACCTGTCCAAGGTTAAGGGACGGATTCTTGCTGCAACACACGATCTTGAACTGGCAGAGCTTCTGAAGGATTACTATGATAACTATCATTTCGAAGAGACAATAGAGGGCAATGACATATCTTTTGAATATAAGATGGTCAAGGGCCCTGCTACCAGTCGCAATGCCATTAAGCTCTTAGAGATTGTCGGATATGATAAGAACATCATAGACAAGGCCAATGAAATGGCCAGAGGCTATGAAGAAAATAGGAGATACACATGAATGTAACAATATATACAGATGGTTCCGCAAGGGGCAACCCGGATGGACCAGGCGGATATGGAACAGTTATTGAGTATATAGATGGCAAAGGACAGATGCATGTACGTGAGTACAGCGGAGGCTACCGTAAGACAACCAATAACCGTATGGAATTAATGGGAGTTATCACAGGCCTTGAAGCACTGACTAAGCCCTGTGGGGTAGAGGTGGTATCTGACTCCAAGTATGTAACCGATGCCTTCAACCAGCACTGGATTGATGGCTGGGTTAAGGCTAACTGGAGAAGGGGTAAGACTAACGAGGTTAAGAATATTGATCTCTGGCTGAGACTTCTACAGGCTATGGAACCTCACCAGGTCAGATTCACCTGGGTTAAGGGTCATGCCGGACACCCACAGAACGAACGCTGTGACACGCTGGCAACCACAGCTGC
>DCIU01000002.1:634-3773 GCA_002317245.1 Lachnospiraceae bacterium UBA1718 | reverse complement strand
TACCCCCAGTAGGGGTTAGGGGTATTGTATACAAATTGTATTTGTGAAGGGGACAATATAAATGGCAGATAATGCACCTAAGATACTTGCGGTAGCTGGTAAAGGAGGCGTCGGTAAGACATCGATTGCAGCGAATCTTGTTCGTCTTTTGACGGAGAATTTTCCTGATAAGAAGGTACTTGCTATAGACGCTGACCCGGCAGTTGGTTTATCTACTGCTCTTGGTATTGATGTTAAGACTACAATTGATGACATTCGTAAGGCTGTTATCGATTCGGTTGAAGATGGCAATTCCAAGGCAGCGATTGAATTGCTCGGAGACGCCAGATATCGCATTTTTGATGCTCTTGTTGAGACAGATGGCTTCAGCTTCATTGCTGTAGGAAGACCAGAGGCGGCTGGATGTTACTGCAAGATCAACTCATACCTTAAGGAAGTTATTAATATCTTAGCCGAGAACTTCGACTATGTTGTCATTGATGGCGAGGCTGGTATTGAGCAGA
Source organism: Lachnospiraceae bacterium UBA1718 (assembly GCA_002317245.1). GTDB lineage: Bacteria > Bacillota > Clostridia > Lachnospirales > Lachnospiraceae > Colinaster. The sequence continues at coordinate 3,270 of DCIU01000002.1, read as the reverse complement.
TTAACAGAAGAGTAATGGAGAAGGTTACTCACCTCCTGTTAGTAACAGATTCTAGTAAAAAAGGCTGCGATGTAATTAAGACCATTAAGTCAGTTGCTGACAACCTCGTAATGTACGATAAGGTGGGAGTAATTGCCAACAGAATTCCATCAGAGAATGGTAAGATTACTGATTCCATTAAGGAGGCTATGAATACTGGTGATATTCCAGTATTAGCATATATACCTTCAGATTCATCGCTTGCAGAGTTCGACCTCAAGGGAGAGAACGTGTTCTACTTACCAGAGGATGCACTCATAGTTAAGGGAGTTGCTGAAGCGTTAAGAGCAATTGATATTCTGTAGGATGTAATTGGGGAGACAGGATGAAGGATTTAAAGCATCTATATTATTTCGAGAAGCTTCTTGATGAAGCTAATAATGACCTGATAAGACAGGCTCAGTCCGAAGGCAAGGTGTGTGTAGCAAGTGTATGTGAGAACACTCCTGAGCCACTGCTTAATCTGCCAGGTACATTCTCTGTCAGACTTCGTGCTCCAAGAACTGGTTCCATGGATATGGCAACATATTATCTTACAAGCTTCTTATGCGAGTATTCCAGAGCACTTCTAGAGAGAGCAATCGAAGGCGGATACAACTTCGCAGACTGCATCATTACTCCTGACGGATGTACAATGATGAATCGCTGTGTTGAGAACATGGAACTTCTTAAGACCATGGGTAAGGATAGGCCTAAGTTCTTCTACGAATACATGGAGATTCCTATGAAGGCTGATGATAATGCATTAGCCCTCTATGTAATTCAGTGTAAGAATCATATTCTTAAGCCACTTGAAGAGAAGTACGGTATTGATGTATCAGAAGAGGCAATTAGGGCAGCTGTTAAGGAGCATAATGAAGTATGCAGACTTATCAGGGCAATTGGTGAATACAGGAAGGGAGAATATCCTAAGATTACAGGATATGAATACCACATTCTTACATTGGCGACCTATGTAGCACCTAAGTATCTCATTATCGATAAGCTTAAGGAGACCCTGGAAGAACTTAAGGACAGACAGCCTGATGATAAGAAGTACAGAGCAAGAGTTGCATTTGTAGGTTCTGAGGTTGATGACGTAGATGTTATTAAGCTTGTTGAGGAATGTGGCGCATATGTATGCGTAGACAGATTCTGCTATGGATCCTTCCCAGGACGAGATGAGATAGTTCTTACAGATGATGAGGACGCACTTACACAGATCTGCCGCCAGTATATGTACAGAGGTCAGTGTCCAAGATATATGAATCAGGATAAGATTCAGGGCAGAAGAAAATATGTGGCTGACCTTGCCAAGGAATACGAGGCAGATGGAATTATCTATGAGCAGGTTAAGTTCTGTGATCCATGGGCTTATGAGAGAATGGTTGGTACTTACGTACTTCGTGATGATTATGGTTACCCGGTTCTTGCAGTTGACAGACCTTATGCTATTGGCTCATCAGGACAGATGAGAACAAGAATACAGGCCTTTGTTGAGAGTATTGAACTTAAGAAGATACAGAAAAAGAATCAGGGGGATAAATAATGGCTAAAGAGATAGGCGCTGAAGCGCTTGGCCGTTTCTTTACAGATGGTAAAGTAAGGACCAGACGTGAATGGCGAGGAATAAAGGATACATTATATGATTACAGCAGGTGGCTCTACATTATGGGTCAGCTGTCAGGCTTCATTCTTAAGCCAAGGAATATTAAAGCTTTCTTCAGATATCGCTGGATGGTTAATTACCTGGCAGTTCCAATGATGGTTGATAAGCATACACAGGGACTTCGTGGACCATACCTCCGTATGTGTCACTTAGAGCAGGACCTTGTAATATATGACGTTGCCAAGCTTCTTGATAACCTCTTCAGAGGAGACAGAAGAATTGGTAATGATAAGGAATTCTCTAAGCAGGTTGTTCTTGTAGACGAGAATGAGATGACAGCAGTAATGATGGGTTTCCCAACACTTAAGGGACTGTCAAGAGAGACACCATCAACCTACGTTGCTGTATTACTGAATCAGAGAGCTGCTGAACACTACATTGATGTTGCACAGGAATTCGGACTTGCTGGAGATGTATGTCCAATGCCTGAGGCTGAAGCAGGACTCTCGATTGATGATGATGCACCAATCCTTGGAGCATGTGCTATCCAGTGTAATACAACCTGTGATGGTTCGCTCCTCTCAAATGGTGTAATCAGTAAGAGACTTGAGCTTGAAGATGGAATTCCAGTATTCCAGTTAGCAGCTCCACTTCGTCATAAGGACGAGGATGTTCAGGAATATGCAGCTAACGAAGTACGTAATGCCATCGCTTTTATCGAGAAGCATACAGGAGCAAAGTGGGATTGGAAATACTACTTCGAGTGTGCTAAGAGAGTAAATGAAGCAACCAGACATCGTAATGACTGGTTAGAGATGAACAAGACTGATTATCCTCAGATCTTCGGTTCTAACCTGGCTCTGTATACAGAGACCAACTACATGGCAATCTGTGGTAAGGTGCCAGAGTTCACTACAGTTGACAGGAAGCTTACAGCCCTTGCTGAGAAGGCTTACAAAGAGAAGATGATGATGGCTAAGGAGTACAGACACCGTGCCATCGTATGGGG
>DCIU01000002.1:0-524 GCA_002317245.1 Lachnospiraceae bacterium UBA1718 | reverse complement strand
GCAGAAGAGGATACACCAGAGAACAGAGAGCAGGCTTACTACGATATGGCAATGCTTACTGAAGAGATGATCATGAGAAATCGTACTCATGGTGGTTACAAGGTGCTTCTTGACGAACTCTGGGAGTACACTGAGGAGTTCAATGCAGACATCGTAATTCTCTGGGAGCACATGTCATGCAAGGCCCTTACAGGTATGCATGGTATGTTCGAGGAGAGAGCCCGCGAGAAGGGTATTCATTTAATCTGGGTTACACATGATCTCTTTGATCCACGAGTTGTATCGAGACAGGGCGTAAGAGACCAGGTTAACAGATATATGAGAACAGTATTTGGCGAGGAGCCACTTGATCCATCTCTTGAAGTATTACCTGATGACAAGAGCTGGTAGAAGGAGGGAAAAATGAAGTATTATGGTGGATGCGATTCGGGATCTACATATACAAAGTGTGTAATTATAGATGAGACAGGAAAAATGGTTGCTAATGTAACCTTGAGAAGCCGCATTAATGCAGTTCTTAGCTG
>DCIU01000013.1:9328-10475 GCA_002317245.1 Lachnospiraceae bacterium UBA1718 | reverse complement strand
GATAACGTTCGCCATGGCATCACCTCTATCGAGAACGCCCATGACAATCTTGAGGATGCATATGCATCTAACTCAACAGCTAGACTTAATACTCAGAAGACTATCCGTGGCTATGAGGCCAAGCTTGGTGAGACTGACGTAATCGCTCCAATCGACGGCTATATTACTAGCATCGCCGTAGAGGAGGGTAATAAGTATACAGGTGGCGCCTTATTCAAGATTGAGAATTCAAGCGCCTACAAGGTTGAAGTGAATATCGAGGAATACGACATTAGTGATGTGGCTGTTGGCCAGAAGGTAATTATCAGAACTAATGCCACAGGCGATGAGGAGCTAGAGGGCAAGGTATCAGAGGTATCACCTAAGGCTGTAACAGTAGCGACTGGCTCATCATCTACTTCATCCACACCTTCATATAAGGTTACTATTGAGCTTCTTACTCCTAATGACAGACTTCGTCTTGACATGACAGCCAAGATTCTTATCACTACTAACGAGCGTGATAACGTATTTGCCGTTCCTGCAGAAGCAATCAAGGAGGATGAAGAAGGCAGAACATATATTAATGTTGGCGCCACAGAGGCAGCTAATGCGGCTGATGTACTTGACTCAGCTGATGGCTCCACATCTTTCTTAAGCAAGGCTAAGTACAATAAGAATAAGCAGTCGGAATCTGCTCCTAAGGAAAAAGTATATGTGACTGTGGGTCTTGAATCCAACTACTATACAGAGATATCCGGGGATGGCCTTGAAGAGGGCATGGTAGTATATCTTGCTGATGATTCTGATGCGACAGGAACAGATACTAATAGCAGCGTATTAGGAGGCATCTAATGACTGAGAAGAAGAAGATTATTGAGATGCGTGGCATCATCAAGCGCTTCTATATTGGCACTCCTAATGAGCTAACAGTACTTAAGGGAATTGATCTTGATGTCTATGAGGGCGAATTCCTTGCAATTGTAGGTCAGTCTGGATCAGGTAAGTCCACACTTATGAATATTATTGGGTCCCTAGACAGAGCTACAGAGGGTGAGTACACTCTTGATGGCGTGGATGTCGCCAATGCAAAGGATGCAGAACTCTCTGGAATTCGCAATAGGGAAATCGGCTTCGTTTTTCAGACCTATAATCTGATTGCCAAGAC
>DCIU01000013.1:8901-9186 GCA_002317245.1 Lachnospiraceae bacterium UBA1718 | reverse complement strand
CAGAAGCAGAGAGTAGCAATTGCCAGAGCTATGGCTAATAATCCTGCCATAATCTTAGCAGATGAGCCTACAGGTGCCCTTGACTCTGGAACTGGACGACTTGTTATGGACTTATTCCATAAGCTACACGAAGAACAGCATAAGACTATTGTATTAATTACACATTCTCCTGAACTGGCGGAAGAGTGCGAACGTATCATCACTATTAAGGATGGACTTGTAGTTGATGAGAGAGCGGGAGGTGGAAGAAATGCTAATAATTGAGAATATTAGACTTGCCATCTC
>DCIU01000013.1:0-8778 GCA_002317245.1 Lachnospiraceae bacterium UBA1718 | reverse complement strand
GATACATCGCCTAGTTCAAGGAATATATCAGTAATGATATCTCAGAAGATTCCAGAGGGAATGGATTATGAGACGGCACCTAAGAAGTCTCCTACAGATAGTGATTACATTAGTGTCGATATGGTGCAGGACCTTGTTGATGAATTTCCTGATAAAATAGAAGCCATTTCGGCCTCAGAGGGTGTAGGCTCTTCGACTGTTTTAAAGGGTAAGAAGTACGCATATATCAATGTGACTGGAGTAAATGCGACATATTATGAACATCAGCAATTAAAAATGTCTGGTGGAAGAACCTTTAACAGTGGTGAGCTTGAGAAGGCATCCATGGTCTGTGTCGTATCAGATTACTTCGTAAACAACATGTATGGTGGAGACAAAGATAAGGCCCTGGGTCAGACTATAGAAGTTACTATCCAGAATAAGTCATACTACTTCACAATAATTGGAGTATATCAGTATATTGACCAGTCGCTTGCAATAATGAAGACAGACCCTAAGGACACTACCACACCTATGTATATTCCGATTAAGGCGGCTAAGAGAATCAACAGAATAGATGGTTATCAGTCTGTTGATGTGGTGCCCAAGCTTGACATAGATGCCACTGCGCTTATGGATGACATTGGCACATACATGAATGATAAGTATTACAAGAACAATGAGTACTTTGAGATACAGACATTTTCATTTGGCCTGATTATGGGTTCAATTACTTCAATGATGAGCACTCTTACCATAGCAATATCCATTATTGCTGGAATTGCACTCTTAGTTGGTGGAATCGGTGTTATGAATATAATGCTTGTATCCATTACTGAGAGAACTAGGGAGATTGGTACTCGTAAGGCCCTTGGAGCCCCTAACAGTTCCATTAGAATTCAGTTCATTGTTGAATCAATAGTGATATGTGTTATTGGTGGCATTATCGGTATTATTATAGGTATTGCGGGAGGAATTGCAGCATCAAACATATTAAGTTCTCAGATGGGCGGTGATATTGTGGCTAAGATTAACCCGAATAGTATCGTAATTGCATTCGGCTTTTCAATGTTTATTGGAGTCTTCTTCGGATACTATCCAGCCAATAAGGCTGCCAAGTTGGATCCTATTGAAGCACTAAGATATGAATAAACAATATGAGCTGGCTTAGAATTCTAAGCCGGCTTTTTGTGATGATTATGGGTAAGAAAAAAATAAACGACGCCAACAGAATGAGAGTATCCTTCGACCTTGATGAGGTCTTGTTTGTGTTGCCTGAAACTCATAAGACAGAAGATGAACTGCCATTTCCATATAATAAAATCTATAAGGAAAGGCTGAGGCTGGGAACACCAAGTCTTATTAGAAGACTTCAGAATGAAAATTTTGAGGTTTGGGTTTATACTTCATCATTTAGAACTGAAAAATATATAAGAAAGCTTTTCAAACAATACCATGTGGAGTTCGATGGAATAATTAATGGAAACCGTCATCTAAGAGAGGTACAGGGTAACAGGAAAGACTCACTGCCTCAGAAGCTTCCAAGCAAGTACAGAATATCGCTGCACATTGATGATGAGAGCATAATCGTTACCAGTGGAAAGCTCTATGGCTTCAATGTATACCAGCTGAATGCACAGGATGACGACTGGGAAGAGAAGATAATGGAGAGAGTCTACCAGATACGCAGGCGCGAACGCCCGGATTTGATAGCCAGTGAAGAAGTAACAGGACAGGAGAATAGAGAGAATGTCTAAGTGGCCGGCAGATTTTAAAAAATATGTATTAGATGACATTGAAAACTATAAGGATAAGCGAGTGATTACGAAGGCTGGCCTCATTGAGAGGTATGCGACAAGATTTGTATCGCCTGACAAGATTCATCCCAATCCTGTGGATGAGTTCACTCATGAAGATGTGGGACCTAACTTCGGGATTGTAAGCAATTATGCTACAGATATAAGAACGGTTCTTGAGCCAAATCAGATGGATATCTTCCGAGAGCCACTTATCGTTGAGAAGATGGAGCCTGATGGATAGCTGCTGCTTAACGGTCATCACAGGTGGTTCGCGGCTCTTCGTATGGGCGTAAAGAAAGTGCGCGTTAAGGCAGTTAACCTTGTTCATGAAGAAGATGTGGAGAGGATGCTGGGCAAAAATCAGAATACCAAACGAGTATCCTTCGACCTGGATGAGGTGCTGCTGACAGCTGATGAGAGCATGCAGGCGCCTGTTACCGATGGATTCTTCAGCAAGCGCATTAAGGAGAGACTGCGCATTGGTGCACCGGAGGTTATTAGAGCATTCCAGGATGCGGGATATGATGTCTGGGTATACACAGCAGGCTATAATTCTGAGGAATATATTACGGATTTGTTCTCAATGTATGAGATAACAGTTGATGGTATCGCTAATGGTATTAATGAGAAGCGCGGCGCCAATGCCCTCAGTACTATTAATTGACACTAATGACTGTTCATATGACCAGTATGCAATTGCTGATAAATCTGAGGACTGGGCAGAGGGTGTCATTGCGATAATTAAAGAACACTAGGAGATAGGGACTGGATGCTTTGAAGTGATATATCAGTAAGAATTATCCGATAAAATTATCGTTAAAAAAATATGTAAAAAATAAGGATAAATGTAGCCACAATAATTAAAGGGCTCGTATATAATATTAGCAAAGGGCAATAGAGATATTAGAGGAGAAAAAACAATGCCAGAATTTGATGAGAGAATATTAAATGATAAGAGATTCAAAAAGATTCAGAATGATGAGACATTCCTTAGCTTTAATAGATATTATGAGGAGCAGGATGAGGCCAGACGTCAGGAAGAAGCTAATCGACAGGCCCATACGCAGGAACAGGCCGAGCTGGAAAAGCAGGAGAATAAGATAGCTGATGTTGAAGAAGAACATGAGCAGAATGCACTTAGTGCTGATAATGTTCGAGTAGATGCTATGAATATTAGGGGCGAGAATGTCCTTGCAAAGCGCTATTCTAGGATGAAGAATATTGTAAGAGATACCGAACCAGAAGAAATCGAGGAAATGAATTTTGATCAGGCTCTTGAGTGGGCTATGAGCTCGGCAATTGTTGATGGTGCCAGCGATACCTTTATGGCTTTTGTTAAGAAGATGGTTTCATTTAGGGACCAAGTTAGTCAGTTGGAGAGAGACTATGAGGTTAAAGCGACTGATTCGAAGTTGCAGAAGGAACTTAAGGAAAGATATATCAGTGGAAAGAAGCAGAATCTTATCTTTGATATTAATAATTTAGCAGAGGTATATCTTATAAAAGTTAAAGGCCATAAGTTCACTAAAAAGGGCAAGGCCAGAGAGACATTGGCTAAGCATATTGTAAGTATAATGACAGGTGGAAATAGACTGCCTTTTGTCAGGATTGATTCTTTTGATGATACATCAAGGTATATCCACGACCAAATAGCCAGAATGAGTTCCAATGCTTCAGTTACTCTTCAAAAACAGGATCTTGATGAAAATAGTGGGTATCGTATGCTTTGTGATAAGTTCAAAATTCATGAAAGACATCAGGAAAAGTGCTTCTATGATTGGACTAATGATAATTTTGCTGAGAGGGAGAAGGATAGGAAGCAGGTTAATGAAGCAATGGAATGGTATGCTAAGGGTGAAGATCCAGAACCTATGTATGCTGTAATGGATAAGAGATTACGTGAATATATGGAATTCACAATATCTGACTCATTTTTTGATAAAGAGTGGGTGGCCAAAAACGTTGATAAGGTACTTGAGTTTCAAGCAATGTCACAAAGGGATGGCGATTTGTTTACATTTGGATCAAAAGTTATTGGTCCAGTTTCTGATGGCTATATGGAGCGTATGAAGAATACTAATCCAGAGTTCTTTGAATTAGTATGCAAAAAGGGTCATAGTATTACTGTGGCATGGTCCAAATACCAGGAATGGTTTGCTGTAAATATTGGAATCAAGGTTGGGAATACTATGGCTTACAATATAGATTATAAAGAGGCAAGTGAAAACGAGTATACTGAGCAATGGCGAGTTGATGGGGACGAAGATGGACTTTTAGAGGTTAGATCTGCTAAAGCTTTATTAAAAATAGCTGGACCTTCTGCAGATCCAACAACGAATATAGAAGTAAGCGTTAACGAAATGAAGGAACTTCTTACAAGAAAATATGCATCCATGGAAATTGCTAATCTTAAAGCAGATCATTTGGGCTGGGAAAATATTGAACACCAGGCACCTTACAAAAAAGCTGAAAAGCAAAACTAATATCTAATATAAAAAGCCTTCTCGATGAAGAATCGAGAAGGCTTTTACTGTCCCACAACAATCTATATTTCTTTTGTATATACCAATGCTTTAACATCCTCTGTAGGATTACCTAAGAGCTTCTGGATTGCATCATAGAAATTATTGACAGTAATAACTGCCTCATTAAGTCCTGAAGACGAGCCAGCCTCAATTAATTTATCACTGGCATATTTCCATAGCTGGAGTAGGGCCACTTTTTCATCAGCATCCTTATCAATTGTGATTGAGTTAAGCGATAGACCATCATCTGTAAGACTGATGTCTGCAAACCCTTCATATACACCGTTCTTAATAAGTACTCCTGACAGGGCAGTATCAAGACCAGTAAATACCAGACCCTTGCCCTTAAGGCTGACGACAAGTTCCTTAGGAGCAACTTGAGCTATTGGATGAACAAAGGGTGATGCAGGCTTGCTATGAAATTCTGTATCAGATAGTTGCTTCACAGGGTAGGTCATTATATGCCTGTCATGGTCCAAAGCAAAACCATTACTCTCTAAGAATGGAAGAGCCTCCTCGGTATCTTCTTCAAGGACTGCTGCCTCAAGATATTTAACTCCATATTTCCTAAGCTTTTCTATAGCTAAGTCTAGCATGGCAGTAGCGACGCCATCCCTACAATTCTCAGGAATAACCAATGTATGAATAAGGCGATAGGTATCAGTTGACCCCGACTTAGGAGCCAAGAGGGAATAACCTATATAATCATAGTCCTCCTGCGCGATTACCATTATTAGCTTACGGGCACGGGCAAGCTCTGGAGTAATCTGCGTCAGATAGTCCGGAGCAATATTCTGTGTGAGCAAACCCCAGGAGGGATTTACCTGTTCAATTATTCTGATAGAATCATTCATTGAAAATACCCCTAGTTTTCAGCCAATGCACCAACCTGAGCAGCAATGCTCTGTACGGCAATGGCATTATTTGTTTCCATGTTAGCAGCTTCTGCGGTAAGTGCACTTACCTGCTCGGAAGCAGCTGAGATAGTCTGAACAGACTGAACAATTTCATCGTTTGCTCTGGCAAGACCATTAATGTAGTCCATGAACTGATTTATATGAGCTCTGACTTCTTCTGTATCATTCTTAATATCACCGAATGCTTTATTGGTCTGGGCTGTCTGAGTCTTCTCTGATTCAATTATCTGACTTAATTTATCAGTAGAAGAGAGAAGCACCTTAAGTGAATCATTGGCATTGGCAATTATATCGGCAATATTATCAGTTGCATCCTTGGTCTTGGCAGCCATATTGGAGATCTCTGTTGCAACAACAGCGAAGCCTCTGCCGGCATCACCAGCCCTTGCTGCCTCAACATTGGCATTAAGTGCCATAATATTAGTCTGGAAGGCAATATCATCAATAATCTTGGTGATCTGACGCATGGCATCAATTCTGTCCTTGAGTTCTTCAAGGTCCTTAGCAACCTTATCACTAATCTCAACTGCTGAATCAGACTGACTTACCAGAGCATCTACCTCGGCAGTACCTGCCTGAACAGAAGAGAGTGTAGAAGTAACATTATCAGAGATGCTTGATGCAGCTGACTGTACGTTATCGATTCTGTCCTGAATCTCTGTTGTCTGAAGCATCTGATTCTGAACAGCATCTACCACGTTACTAACACCCATATTAATCTCATCCATGGCGCCCTTAACTGCTTGTGAAGCCTGGTTGAGCTCTACGATATCGCCATTGATATTATTAATTGATTCATTGACCTTATCTGCAACAGCCTGAATCTGATTGATTTTATCCTCATTATTCTGATTAGAAATCTTGGTAATTATTCTAACAGCTAGGAGGAAAATTGTTGTACCAAGGAACTCCATAAGAAGCACTGATGAATTAATTGGTACACCTGAATGAAGGGCCTTCTTAACGAATATAATAAAGAGAATATCAAGTGCAACAATACCATTGAAGGCATAGGTTACATACTGAATAAGTCTGTAATCGTAGTAGAGTATGAATACAACCACAATTGGGAAGGCCATTACGAAGGCAACATCCACGTGAGCCCCAAGACATCCGATTGTATATACTACAAGGAAGCACATGATAGCTATATAACGCATCTTATCCGGATTTTTCTTATACATTACTGGCACAATTATTGCAGTAGCAATAGCAGCAATCTCGAAGCTGATGAAGTAAGCCAGAGTAGAAGTGCCAGTCATATAATCAGATATATATCCGAATATGAGAGCAATATTGATAATCTCTATTACAATCAGTACGACCTTGTTAACCAGAGCATCGCCCTTAAGTTCTATCTTTTCATTCTTCATAAAATAACCTCTCAACAATTGTTATTGCATACACCTCTATGATACACTATTTGTGTCAAAAAATGTATTCTTTTATAGGTAAATAGAAGGAAAGGGTTAGCATGGAAACATATAGACTTAATAATGGAATGGAAATACCAGTTATTGGTTTCGGCTGTTACAATGCCAAGGCTGGAGATAACTATCAGATAATCAGAGATGCCATTGACTCAGGATACAGATTCTTCGATACAGCTTCTGTATATGAGACAGAGCGCGATCTTGGCCGTGCCATCAAGGATTCGGGTCTTCCAAGGGAGGACTTCTTCATCCAGAGCAAGGCATGGATTGATGAGATGGGGGCTGATGGCGTGAATGCGGCTATAGAGCGCACACTTGAGAGACTTCAGATGGATTATGTGGATGTATATCTTATTCACTGGCCTCGCCAGCTGCCTGAGTATAAGGGTGCACCTGGTCATCCGGAGGTGGAATATTCAGAGCCTGAGTATGCTGCAACCGAGGACTGGAAGAGCCTGGAGATAGAGACCTATAAGGCTATGGAAGCATTAGTTGATTCGGGCAAAATTGGGGCAATTGGGCTTAGTAACTTCCTGCCACATCATCTAATGAACATACTGGCTAACTGCCGAATTAAGCCGGTTGTTGACCAGCTTGAGGTACATCTGGGATATACACAGGCTACAGCAGTGGAATATGCCAAGAAGAATGATATCGTGGTTCAGGCATGGAGCCCTCTGGGAAGATCTGATGTCTTTAACGAGCCATTCTTCCAGACTATGGCAGACAAGTATGGTGTGTCTGTAGCTCAGTTGGGATTACGTTTCCTATATCAGATGGATATCATTCCGCTGCCTAAGGCTACAGCTCCTGAGAGACAGCAGCAGAATCTGGATATCTTCGGATTCGAGATTAGTGAGGAAGACTTCTATATGATTGCCTGCATGGTACCTACCTGCTGGCAGAAGGAGCATCCGGACTTCGTGATTCCTAAGCGTGGATGCCCTAGAGAACAGTAGAATGGATACTAAGAGAGTATGTAAGAAGTGTCTCTTCCGGGATATGGCAGAAGAGGACATTAAGAATCTGCATAAGTATATTGATGTTATCAAGATGGAGGACAGAGTAAATGAGGATAGATACAATGCCCGTCTTGATATATGCAGAGAGTGCGAACTATTAAATGCAGCTACATGTAATGCCTGTGGCTGCTATGTAGAAGTTCGTGCCATGCTTAAGAATGGAAGCTGCCCTAGGAAGAAATGGCAGTAAGAATAGATGGAGGGGATATGGCAAAACTAATAATCAATGACAACAAGACACTTGGAAGAATTAATGCTGAGATATATGGACATTTCAGTGAGCATCTGGGCAGATGTATCTATGAGGGGCTCTATGTAGGAGAGAACTCCGACATTCCTAATGTTAATGGAATGAGAACAGATGTTGTAGAGGCTCTTAAGGAGATGAGAATTCCGCTTCTTCGCTGGCCAGGCGGTTGCTTCGCTGATGAGTATCACTGGAAGGATGGTATCGGTGATAAGGCAAGCAGGAAAAAGATGGTTAACACTCACTGGGGTGGAGTAACAGAGGACAACAGCTTCGGAACACATGAGTTCTTCGAGCTCTGCAGACAGCTTGGATGTAAGACATATGTTAATGGTAATGTAGGCAGCGGCACTGTTCAGGAGATGTCTGAGTGGGTAGAATATATGACCTTCGGTGGACTTAGCCCTATGTCAGATCTCCGTAAGGCTAACGGCAGTGAAGAGCCATGGACAGTTGACTACTTCGGCGTAGGCAACGAGAACTGGGGTTGCGGAGGCAACATGACTCCTGAGTACTATGGCAACCTCTACAGAAGATACCAGACATATGTGAGGAACTATAATCCTGATAAGCCTATTAAGAAGATAGCATGTGGAGCTAATGCTGATGACTATCGCTGGAATGAAATAGTCCTTGATACCTGCTTCGACCATACACCAGAGCAGTTCCATGGATTTATGGATCTGATTTCTTTCCACAACTATACATTTACCCATAACTGGGACAACAAGGGTAAGGCCACAGACTTCTCTGTAAGCGAGTACTATGAACTTCTTAAGAATACCTTCAAGATGGAAGAGATGATCAGACGATTTGCAGCCCAGCTTGAGAAGCATGATCCTGAAGGACATATAGG
>DCIU01000052.1 GCA_002317245.1 Lachnospiraceae bacterium UBA1718 | reverse complement strand
TTACGCATAATTGCTCCCACATTAGTGGGATTAACCACATCCTCTAAAAGGGCAATTCTTGTCTTGCCCTGGCATATCTCTTCAAGTGTTTGCAGTGGGCGTCTCTTCATTATACATAGAACGCCGCCTGTCATATGGTATCCAGTAATCAGGGTCAGTACTTCGAATTCAGCTGTGAAGACATTGATATCTGGATAGTTACTGAGAATAGCCAGTATCTCAGTTGCCTTCGCTTTTTCTACAAGAGCAGTAAGAGGTACGTAGCCAGCAGCTATAGCACGTGTAAGAACCTTCAGACTCTCAGCGATGAAGAGGCCAGGCTTAGGCTCATAGTAGTGGGCAAGGTCTGTCTCGCTTGCCTTAGTGAAAATATCTAATCTTGGATCATTAATATCAGTGATTGTAATCATAAGAATATTATAGCTAAAAGTGTGGAAAAGTTGGGCGGCGGCACTATACCTTAAAGGTATAGCTATATATTGATTATATGTATTAGCTATAATGCGTAAGAGGTGTTATATTAAAATCACAGAAAGACAAAAGCACTTCACACAGAGGTGCCAAGATAAAAATACCAAGGAGGACAAGGATATGTTAAAGATGATCAGTAGTTTCTTAGAGGCTTATTTCGCAGAGTTTTCACATCGCGAAGCATAAGGACAATTAAATAATGAAGAATAAAAGAAAAATAAAGTAAAGCCGGGAAGCAGATGATTGATTGTTTCCCGGCTTTTACTATGGTATATTAATGCTATATCGTTATAACGATATAGCAAGGAGATTAGAATGAGACTATATCATGGTTCAGATCATATTATAAAAGAACCCAAATATGGATATGGAAACACCAAAAATGATTATGGTAAAGGATTCTATTGTACTAGGGACTTAGAATTAGCTAAAGAATGGGCAGTGCTGCGGGATAGGAATGGATTTGCCAACATCTATGAGATAGATACTACAAGTCTATCAATGATGGATCTTAGCTCTGATAGCTATAATGTTCTTAACTGGTTAACAATTCTTCTGTTAAACAGAGAGTTCAATATTAATACACCTATTGGTCAGAGAGCGAAGACATATCTACTAGATCATTTTGCTGTTGACTATGAGAAGTATGACATTATAAAGGGCTATAGGGCGGATGACTCTTATTTCATGTATGCCAAGATGTTCTTGAACAATACGATTTCTATCCAACAGCTTTCCAGAGCCATGCGGCTAGGAAATCTTGGGGAGCAAATTGTATTAAAAAGCGAAAGAGCCTTTAGGCATATCAATTTTATAGATGCAGAGTTTGCAGACTGCCATGAGTATGGAATTAAGCGTAAAGCACGTGATGAGAAGGCAAGGAACGATTTTACAAAAATGAAGGAAGAAGAAGCTATCGGCTTCTATGTAATGGATATTATTAGAGAAAAATGGGAGAACTCAGATGTACGCTTACAGTAAACTATATGTAGATGACGTAATGGTTAACTTGGGTGATATGCTTGATTATGCTGTCAATGGATTAGGATATATGGCGGATAGTTTCTGGAATTCATTTATATGCTCAACCGCAGGAAACGGAATAAGTGAAGGCGAACCAAGATATCTGGCGGGAATGTCAGGAAAAGAAATTGTCAGTGAAGTCATGCAGGAAGTATATGGTATTTCTATTGACTTAAAAACTGATTCATATATCACAAATATTGGATCAATAGAATATTGGGCAGGTTGGATAATGGGTTATTATCAGTGGTATTGTGGAGACAGTTTCTCTATAATTAATGAAAAGGGACTTGCTATTAATGATGTAATTGATGCATATATACTCCATGAGGCTGATAACAGCAAGTTTGTAATTTGGGCTGATAAGAGATGTTCCGAGAGGGACGCAAATCAACTTCGTCGACTAAGGAAATATTGGAATTTGTCGCAGCGTGAACTTAGTGAACGCTCTGGAGTATCATTAAGAATGATACAATTATATGAACAGGGCCAGAATGATATTAAGAAGGCACAGGCTAATCAGGTATTAGCTCTAGCAAAAGCGCTCGGAACTGATGTTGAGACTTTATTAATGTAATAGGATTTTACGTGAGTTATAGATTTGGAAACTTTGAATTTGATACAGAAGAAGAGTACAACAATGCTCTGGATGATTTCGCACGAATCAAGGAGATAAAGGATAAGTGCGACATTGATGACCCTGATACAGTAAAGAAGCTTCTGTTCCTAATTAAGAATAAGAAGATTGTATTCAAGACTAAGGTGGGTGCGGCTTTTGTAAAGGTGCTTATCACTAAGTTTGAAGAGCAGAATGGGGTGAAGTTCAGTTCGCCGGTGAATAAAAAAGCACCTGAGATAAAAGAAGAGGCAGTTGAGATTATTAAATCTCATTTAACAGAAGAAGAATTAAGGCAAGTGGAGGAAGCAGAAGCAGAATCTGAGAAGTGTGAGTGGGTTAGAATTATCGCTGGAATTGTGATGTTTATTCTGGCTCTTGTATGTTTCCCACTTTTCCTGGGAATACTTGTAATATTAATAATCTTTGCTCAGATTGATCGCCTCAAATATCTCTGGAAAAATAGAAGAGCTTTCTTGTTGGGAATACTTATTACTGTGGGATATATGGTTGATTATACCTTCAGCTATGCCGCTTATAATTTACGAGGGAGTGAGAACATTGCACAGGATATTATTGGAGGACCAGTTTGCTTCTCTATAGCGATAGGAACACCAATAATTCTTCTACTTCTTATGAGGGCATTGCTTAAGACACAGACCTACCTTTCTATTAGGAACATTGCAAGCTACCCTATTGTATTGGTTACCTTCCTTCTTCCGTTTGCAGCGGTTGCACTATTGGCATATGCAAGATATGCACCGAGCTCAGGAGGAAATGGAGGCAATGGTGGAGGCAATCCATACGGTGGACCTGGCGGAGCTGGAGGGAACCCTTACGGAGGTATTGGTCCTCAGTTTGAGTATATTGGAGAACCACCTACAGTTGATGTTCGTGGTCACGTCAGACATTACGCAAATGGCAATACTACATGGGTAAGAAAACATACAAGAACTATGCCAGA
>DCIU01000003.1:3305-3492 GCA_002317245.1 Lachnospiraceae bacterium UBA1718 | reverse complement strand
CAACTACTGATACTCTTGAGCTGCCTACGAACTTCTGATTGTACTCCATAAGCATTGGATTAGTAACACAGTACTTCCATGTAGAAGAACCAGCCTCATCAACAGGTCCGGCATTGAAATGATATACTGACTGACATGCGCGTATTCTGGATGCAAGTGTAGCATCTCCCGCAATATATCTGCCAGG
>DCIU01000003.1:0-3194 GCA_002317245.1 Lachnospiraceae bacterium UBA1718 | reverse complement strand
TCTGAAGAAGCTTAACTGCTCTATTGCCAGCACGCTCATAGGCACCATTTTTGTAATATCCGCCTCCCTGTGAGCACATTACAAGCAATGTGTCGCCCTTAAGGAATATGGCATCATATACGGCCCCATCGAAGCTGTCATAGAGCTGGGTTGCATCCTTATCATTCATAAGTGTTGCAATAAGGCCCATTGTCCTGCTGTCACCGATTATAATCTTACAACGAACGTTCTCCATGGCATTAGTCTTAATCCCTGTTCCGAATCCAACAATACAGGCAAGCAATAATGTAATTAGTGTTAATCTAAATACCTTACACCTACTCATAATCAAACACGGTATCCGTTAATATTCTCTCTAAGTACATTTGTCTGACCGTCAAGCTCTACAGAAGCTGCTGCACACTGCTCTGACATACTAGCAGTAAGTTCAACAACATGGCTAATCTCAACAAGTCTATCCCTAATTGCCTTAAGTTTCTCATTCTGCTGCTTGGTCTGGTCAGCAATCTCAATAACAGATGTATCAATAGTAGCTGTCTGATCAACTACCTGCTTAAGGAACTCACTTGTAGCCTGACCGGCCTCAAGTCCCTTGTTAGTAACTGCAATAGCATCATGAATAATGTTATATGAATCAACTGCAGCCTGATTAGATTCTTCAGCAAGACTTCTAATCTCATTAGCTACTACTGCGAATCCCTTACCAGCTGAGCCAGCATTACCTGCTTCAACTACTGCGTTAAGGGCAAGAATGTTAGTCTGCTTAGCGATTCTCTCAAGCTTATTACTAATACCGGCAATCTGTGAAGTAGCCTGATTAATGTTATTAAGTACATTAGTAAGCTCATCCATCTTATCATTGCAGGCATTAACAAGCTTAGCAGCCTCATCAGCCTGATCTCTTGCCTTCTCAGCAAGTGAAGCTGACAGCTCTACTCTCTCAGTAATGTCGCCTACATGCTCGTCAATCTCTGCTACAAGAAGGTTACTTCTGGTTGCAGCGTCAGCAAGCTGGGAAGCTGAATCAGCAACGCTCTGTGAACCATTGACAAGTTCTGCAGATACTACACCAATCTCAGAGAAAGAATTACGTAACGCAATTCTAATCTTGTCCATAGATTCCTTAAGGTTATTGAACTCACCAATGAATTCAACCTTGCTGGACTTAGTGAAGTCACCATCAGCCATTGCAGAGAGCTGATTCTCAACTTCGCCTATATAAGTACGTAAGTTGCCACAGGTTTTATTAAGGGCCTTACATATAATACCGATCTCATCGCCTCTGTCGATGTATGCCTTGAGGTCCTCATCTGCATCAAGGTTCATATCGCCAAGCTTATCGATTGAAGAGCTAATCTTGGTAAGAACTCTTGTGATAAGTGTAAGAACTACAAGAATGCCAATAAGAAGGATTACTCCGATAATTGTAACCGCAATAATATTGAACTTACGTGTATTGTTAAGCTGCTTATAAATCTGCGCTGATGTATCCTTAATTGCGAATACCCAGCCTCTGTCAGCCATATACTTATAGACAAGAATCTGATCAACGCCCTCATTGTCAGTGTATGAAACCATACCGATATCTGCAGCATTCTCGTCCTTAAGGATATCCATTACCTGAAGGCATCCTGGATCTTCTGTTACAGTACAGATGAGTTCTGGATCATCATTATAGAGATATTCACCAGTCTCAGCACTGAAGAACATATACTGAGCATCTGGAAGACCTTCAACGTCGAACTCATTAATAGCGTCCATCATATGTGAAGCAAATACAGCACCACCAACATAGCCAATTACTTCATTATTCTCGAAGATTGGATAATACATGGAGATACACATCTGGCCTGTACCTCTGGATGGCATAATACCGTAGTTAGTAACCTTGTCACCAGCAAATACATCAGCCTGGAATGCTGGAAGCTCTTCAGCCGAACGAGTAGTCTTACCTACTGCCGCCTCATTATTATGTACAAGAATTGTTGTATTCTTGTTGGCAGCATATATACCCTCGAAGATCTCACCCTTTACACTTGTATAGTCCACTGTGTAAGCCTGGGCATTCTTAATAACCTCAGGGTCCTCGTTAGATCTGAAAATATCCTTTATTTCGTTACTCTTGGAATATGCTTTGAGATAATCCTCAGCAGTAAGAACATAATCTTCCATGATAGCTGTTCTAGACTCAACAGCATCGGTGAGCTGGTTATTAATCTGCTCATTGATCATGTTAGTTGTGATAGTCGCAATGGACTTACAGATAATTAGGAAACCAATTGCTAATACAAGCGAAACTGCTATACCTGCTTTTGCAGTGATTTTCATATTTTTCATGGAAGCCCCTCCTTTTCCCTAATTTATAATTATAAAGCAAAAGTGTCTGTACTTTCAACGAAATACAGACACTTTTGTCTCAAATATTATTATTTATTTAACAACGATGTTAACGATCTTACCAGGAACGTAGATTTCCTTAACAATTGTCTTGCCTTCTACAAAAGGAACAACGCTCTCTACGGCCTTAGCCTTAGCAAGAGCAGAATCCTTATCCTCGTTTGGAGCAAGAGCTACTACACCTCTAACCTTACCGTTAACCTGTACACCAAGCTCGATTGTATCTTCCTTACATGCTTCCTCATCGTACTCTGGCCATGGCTCAAATGCGATTGTATCCTCGTGGCCAAGCTTCTGCCAGATCTCCTCACCAACATGAGGTGTAATACATGAAAGCATCTTAACGATACCCTCAGCATATTCCTTAGGACATGAGCCTTCCTTGTATATAGCGTTAACGAAGATCATCATCTGAGAGATAGCTGTATTGAATGCAAGCTTCTCGAAGTCATTAGATACCTTCTTAACTGTCTGGTTATAAAGCTTAGTAAGAGCATCCTTCTTAGTATCGTTAAGATTCTCTTCTACTGTGAAGAAGTTCCATACACGGTTAATGAATCTGGCAGCACCAGCAACACCAGCCGAACTCCATGGCTTAGAAACCTCAAGAGGTCCCATGAACATCTCATAGAGTCTAAGTGTATCAGCGCCGTACTCTCTTACAACATCTGAAGGATTAACAACGAATTCCGGGAATCTCTTACCCATCTTAATTCCGTTCTCACCCAAGATCATTCCCTGATGAACAAGCTTCTGGAATGGCTCTGCAACTGGCGATAATCCAAGATCATGAAGGA
>DCIU01000113.1:1278-3875 GCA_002317245.1 Lachnospiraceae bacterium UBA1718 | reverse complement strand
ACAGCACGTAAGGATTTCTAGGAATGTATCAGTTTTTTGTACCAGCAGAGAATATACACGACAATCGCATCCTTATTGAGGGAAGCGATGTTAACCATATTAAGAATGTACTAAGAATGCAGGTTGGCGAGGAGATTGCTGTCAGCAATGGTATCGACGGTAAGGAATATCGTTGCGGAATTGTAGCCCTGTCAGACACAGTTATCGAGTGTGAGCTCAGATTCATTAAGGAGGACGGTGTTGAACTGCCTTCTAAGATTTATCTCTTCCAGGGCTTCCCTAAGGGAGATAAGATGGAACTCATAGTCCAGAAGTCTGTGGAGCTTGGTGTATTCGAGATAGTACCTGTATTCATGAAGAGAAGTGTGGTTAAGTTAGACGCTAAGAAGGCAGCTAACAAGGTTACACGCTTCCAGGCAATTGCAGAGGCAGCAGCCAAGCAGAGTAAGCGTGCCATCATTCCTAGAGTACATGAATGCATGACTATGAAGCAGGCAGTGGAATATGCCAAGGAGCTTGATATAGTGCTTGTGCCATATGAGCTTGCTGATAACATGTTAAAGACCCGCCAGATAATGGAGAGCTTAAAGCCTGGTCAGTCCATTGGATTTTTCATTGGTCCTGAGGGTGGAATTGCAGAAGAAGAGATTGCAATGCTGCAAGGGATAGATGCCAAGCCACTTACACTTGGCAAGAGAATACTGAGAACAGAGACAGCAGGACTTACAGTTCTTAGCTGGTTAGTATATTTATTAGAGCAATAGGGGACCAAAGTAATGGAAGCTTATTTGGACAATTCGGCAACTACAGCGGCCTTCCCAGAGGTGGGAGAGCTTGTTGCCAAGATTATGTGTGAGACCTACGGCAATCCAAGCAGCATGCACACTAAGGGTGTGGAAGCTGAGAATGTCATTAAGGATGCCAAGGAGATAATTGCCAAGAGCCTTAAGTGTGATCCCAAGGAGATACTTATTACCTCTGGTGGAACAGAGTCAGACAATATGGCTCTGATGGGTGTGGCCAGTGCCAACAACAGGGCAGGCAAACACATCATCACAACATCAATTGAGCATCATGCAATATTAGAGACAACAGAACATCTTAAGGATATGGGATATGAGGTTACTTATCTTCCTGTAGATAAGAACGGAGTTATCAGATTAGAGGACCTTGAGGCGGCAATCAGGCCTGACACAATCCTGGTATCGATCATGCATACCAACAATGAGATTGGATCTCTGCAGCCAATTGCTGAGGCAGGCGAGCTTATTAAGAGAATTAATCCTAAGACCCTCTTCCACACAGATGCAGTACAGGGATATGGTAAGTTCACTATTATTCCTAAGAAGTGTAATGTTGACCTCTTATCAGTAAGCGCACATAAGATTCACGGGCCTAAGGGTGTGGGCTTCTTATATATAGGAAGTAAGGTCAAAATTCATCCCATTATATTCGGTGGTGGTCAGCAGAAGGGAATGCGCTCGGGCACTGAGAATGTACCTGGTATTGCAGGAATGGCTAAGGCTGTGGAACTCTGCTACAAGACCCTTAATGAGGATGTGGACAGACTCTATGAGCTTAAGGACTACTTCATAGAGAATGTACTTAAGATAGAGGGCACCAGCATTAATGGACTAACAGGCAGGGATTCGGCCCCTCACATTATTAGCTTATCTATTCAGGGAGTAAGAGCAGAGGTGCTTCTTCATGCCCTGGAGGACAGAGGCATATATGTGTCGTCTGGAAGCGCCTGTGCATCCAACAGACCAGCACTGTCATCAGTGCTTCAGGCAATTAAGATTGATAAGAGTCTGGTTGATTCCACAATTCGAATCAGCATGTCAGTACATACTACTAAGGAAGAATTAGACCTGGCACTGAAGGCTCTGAATGATATTATTCCAATGCTTAGAAAGTATACAAGGCATTGATAGGAAGGACAGTATGAACAACAATATTTTTTCATCTTTTTTAATTAAGTATGGTGAAATAGGCGTTAAGGGCAAGAACAGATATCTGTTCGAGAACGCTCTTATGCAGCAGATTAAGTATGCACTTAGAAGATGCGAGGGAGAGTTCAATGTACATAAGGCAGAGGGCCGTGTGTATGTGGATGCCATCGGCGACTTCGACTACGATGAGGCAGTTGAGAACTTAAGTACAGTATTTGGTATCTTGGGAATCTGTCCTGTGATGTTTGCTGCAGATGAGGGCTTTGAGAAGCTTAAGGACACTGTTAAGGATTATATGAATAAGGTATATCCTGACAAGACTGGTAAGACCTTCAAGGTTCATGCAAGACGTGCCAGGAAGTCATATCCTAAGCCATCCATGGAGATTAATGCAGACCTTGGTGAGTATCTGCTTGATACATTCCCTGAATTATCAGTAGATGTACACAATCCTGATATCAACCTCTATATTGAGATTAGAGAGAAGATATATATTTATTCAGAGATTATTCCAGGCCCAGGTGGTATGCCTGTAGGCACTAATGGCAAGGCTATGCTCCTCTTATCTGGTGGTATTGATTCGCCAGTTGCAGGATATATGGTTGCCAAGCGTGGTGTTAAGATTGATGCAGTATACTTCCATGC
>DCIU01000113.1:0-1067 GCA_002317245.1 Lachnospiraceae bacterium UBA1718 | reverse complement strand
GGATTAGTTACAGGTGAGAGTATCGGTCAGGTAGCAAGCCAGACCATGGCTTCCCTCTTAGTTACTAATGAGGTATGTAATCTTCCTGTATTCAGACCGTGTATCGGTCTTGATAAGCAGGAGATTATTAAGATCTCTGAGCAGATTGATACCTACGAGACTTCAATTCTCCCATTCGAGGACTGCTGTACAATCTTCGTAGCTAAGCATCCGGTTACCAAGCCAAGCTTAGAGGTAATCAAGCGTCACGAGCATCACCTCGATGATGTAATCGACGGCCTTATGCAGACAGCACTTGATACTAAGGAGACATTAATCGTTAAGTATTAGAAATAAAAAAGAGCAGGACGTAAGTCCTGCTCTTAGTTAAATCATATTAATGTCTACCGACTGATTAGATCATGTATGGCTTAAGAACCTCTAATACAGCGTCGATATTGTCTTCAGCGTGAACATTTAAGTCGATTGGCTTAGAAAGGTCTAAGCTGAAAATACCCATAATAGATTTTGCATCGATAACGTATCTTCCTGAAACAAGATCGAAATCATAGTCGAACTTTGTGATGTCATTAACGAATGACTTAACCTTATCGATTGAATTAAGAGAAATCTGTACTGTCTTCATATATATTACCTCCTAACACTTTCATACCTTCGCCTTTAATACTAAAGTGCTAAAGAATAAAAGTCAATAAAGAAAAATAACAAATATTTTGGAGCAAAACCATGAAAACTATCGCATTTCACAACCTTGGATGCAAGGTTAATTCCTATGAAATGGAAATAATGCAACAGAAATTCAAAGAATCGGGCTATGTTATTGTGCCTTTTGACACAATTGCGGATATTTACCTGGTTAATACATGCACGGTAACCAACATTGCAGACAGGAAATCCCGTCAAATGTTACATAAGGCCAAGAAGCTGAACCCTGAGGCCGTCGTAGTGGCAACGGGATGCTATGTCCAGACCGATACCGAGGGTGCCAAGGCCGATGAGAGCATAGATCTGTGCGTTGGTAACAATAAGAAGGCGGATATTGTAGCAATTGTTGAGGAATACATGGC
>DCIU01000037.1:1664-3115 GCA_002317245.1 Lachnospiraceae bacterium UBA1718 | reverse complement strand
CTGGTGGTAGTAATCGACCCTTTTTACCACTACCATAAGCCCCTCTTTGGCCTCAAAAAGGTTCTGACAGAGAAGGAATATCAGTGTATTGGCTCAATCAGGCACTTCGATTATGATGCAGTGATTGCTGGATCCTCCGTGGCAGAGAATTATAACAATGCCTGGTTCGATGAGAGATTTAACTGCACCTCCATTAAGGCTATCAGATCCTACGGTGCTACTGCTGACCTCTGCTACTTCGTTAATGAGGCCTTTAAGGACCACGAGCTTAAGTATGTCTTCTATAATTTAGACCCTTCGGCGCTTAAGGCAGAGACCTATACTACCTTCGAAGAGACGGGATGTCCTATGTATCTCTATGATGACAATCCCATTAACGATGTTGAGTACATATTTAATAAGGACGTAATCTTCGAACGTATTCCTTATAATATAGCCCAGTCCTTTATTGGTGATTATGATGAGGGAACTTCCTATAACTGGGGCCAGTGGAAGGAATTCAACCTGGATATGTGCACGGGTCTCTATTTAAGGCACCCTAATGTGGCAGATATGAAGGATGCCCATATATATGATGATAAGTTAGAGGGGAACCTCAGTCTCATAGAGGAGCAGATAACAAGTCATCCGGAGACTAAGTTCTATATATTTTTCCCTCCTTATTCCATGCTCTGGTGGGACAATACCTACAGAGAGGGTGAGACAGAATTCTATCTCTACGCTATGGAGACTGCGATTAACCGCTTATCTTCCTATGATAATGTGGAGATGTCCTTCTTTATGAATGACAGGGATGTAATTACCAACTTAGACAGCAATTATATGGATACCCTGCATTTCTCTCCGGATATTAATCTCTATATCTGTGAAAAGCTCTTGGATGGAAGCGCTAAGGTTGGTGCCGACAACTGTCAGGCTACTATTAATAATATGAGAGAACTGGCTTATGAGATTACGGACAGTCTAATGGAACCCTATGTGAGTATGATCAAGGAAGAGCTATATTAGGTCTGTATCAGGCCTGCCACTGATCCTTCTAGGAATATACACAAAAATAGTCAGAATATTAATTAGAAAATATTAAATTTGTCACTTGTTTTTTGATAGCCCTTGAAATATAATGGCAAATAACACATTGGAGGAAGCATGAACGAACATATCGAATTATTAATCGCAGTAAAACCTAAGATGTTAAATAATATTCTTAAGATTGCCCTCTGGGTCATTGCTGCATTATCACTTCTGGCATCCTTTGTAGGAATACTTGGAATAATCTCACTAATAATTGCAATTGCGGCGGGAGTTGCCGCTTATATAATAGGAATGCGTGCTGATCTTGAGTACGAATACACTCTCACTGACAAGGAGATTGATATTGATGCTATTTTCTCTAAGCAGAAGCGTAAGAGCATTACTAACCTTGACCTTACCAAGCTTGAGATTATGGCTCC
>DCIU01000037.1:1248-1579 GCA_002317245.1 Lachnospiraceae bacterium UBA1718 | reverse complement strand
CTAATAAGAAGAACATGTATGTGATGTACTACGATGGATCCCGTAAGATTATCATCGAACCAGATGAGCAGCTCTACAAGGCGATTTACAGCGTAGCACCACATAAAGTATATAATTCATAGTTAAATAGGAGGAGAGAGACAATGGGTCAGATAATTAAGGAAGGCATTACATTCGACGATGTATTATTAATTCCATCATATGCCAATGTAGTACCTAACGCGATTGATGTATCTACTAAGCTTACTAAGACAATCAACCTCAACATTCCACTTATGAGTGCTGGTATGGATACGGTTACAGAACACCGTATGGCAATAGCCATGGCAAG
>DCIU01000037.1:765-1235 GCA_002317245.1 Lachnospiraceae bacterium UBA1718 | reverse complement strand
CAGGGTGGTATTGGTATTATTCATAAGAATATGTCCATTGAAGAGCAGGCTGATGAGGTAGATAAGGTTAAACGTTCTGAGAACGGTGTAATCACTGATCCATTTTCACTTAGCCCAGAACATACACTTAAGGATGCTGATGACCTCATGGGTAAGTTCAGAATATCCGGCGTACCTATCACAGAGGGTAAGAAGCTTGTTGGTATCATTACTAACAGAGATCTGAAGTTCGAGACAGACTTCACTAAGAAGATTAAGGAGTCCATGACAAGCGAAGGACTTATCACAGCTAAGGAAGGCATCACTCTTGACGAGGCTAAGGCAATCTTAGCAGCTGCTAGAAAGGAAAAGCTTCCAATCGTTGATGACGACTTCAACTTAAAGGGACTTATTACAATTAAGGATATTGAGAAGACAATCAAGTATCCACTTGCTGCCAAGGATAAGCAGGGAAGACTTCTCTGTGGCGC
>DCIU01000037.1:556-681 GCA_002317245.1 Lachnospiraceae bacterium UBA1718 | reverse complement strand
GATGTTGTTGTTCTTGATTCAGCTCATGGTCATTCTGAAAATGTTATTAACTGCCTTAAAATGATTAAGGAGAAGTTCCCAGAGCTTCCAGTTATCGCTGGTAATATTGCAACAGGTGCTGCAGC
>DCIU01000037.1:0-427 GCA_002317245.1 Lachnospiraceae bacterium UBA1718 | reverse complement strand
GTATATGAGGTTGCCAAGGAGTATGGCATTCCAGTTATCGCTGATGGTGGTATCAAGTACTCAGGTGATGTTACTAAGGCTATCGCAGCTGGTGCTGACGTATGTATGATGGGTAGCATGTTCGCAGGCTGCGAGGAGAGCCCAGGAGCCTTCGAGCTCTATCAGGGACGTAAGTACAAGGTATACCGTGGTATGGGTTCTATCGCTGGTATGGAGAATGGTAGTAAGGACCGTTACTTCCAGTCTAATGCCAAGAAGCTTGTTCCAGAAGGTGTTGAAGGCCGTGTAGCTTACAAGGGCCTTGTTGAGGATACTGTATTCCAGTTACTGGGCGGTCTCCGTTCAGGTATGGGCTACTGTGGTGTTCAGAATATCGAAGAGCTCAAGGAGAACGGTAAGTTTGTTAAGATAACAGCTGCTTCTCTTA
>DCIU01000121.1:11933-24863 GCA_002317245.1 Lachnospiraceae bacterium UBA1718 | reverse complement strand
AAGACAGAGTTGAATTAGTAAGCGGTACAATAAAGTTTGATTCAGTGATTAATAAAGGCACAAAGGTTTTAATAGAGATTCCATACGATGATTAATATTGTAATAGTTGATGATCACAAGTTAATAATTGAAGGTATTTGTCAGCTTCTTAGTTTTAGTAATGAGATTAATGTTGTTGCCCAGTATGATAATGCATTGGATTTCCTTGATGGATATAAGGCAGATAATCCAGATGTAATCTGTCTTGATATTAATCTTCCAGATTTTGATGGGATTAATGTTATTCAGAGACTAAGAAAAAAAGATAAGCGCAGCAAGATTCTTGTACTTACTGTCCATAATGAAGTTGAATATGTTGAAAAGGCTATTAATAGTGGTGCCAATGGATACATTCTTAAGGATGCTGGTATCGAAGAATTGAAGCAGGCAATAATTACTGTTAATGATGGAGAACAGTATATTCAGCAGAAGCTTGTTCCTGGCCTTAATAATTATCTTATCCGTAAGGAGAAAAATTCAAATGCGGTTGACCTGCTTACACGTCGCGAGCTTGAGATTCTTAAGATACTTGCTATCGGCGGAACCAACAAGGATATTGCAGAAACACTGGGTATTAGTGAGAGAACAGTTAAGAATCACATTTTCAGTATATTTAAGAAAATTGACGTTACTGATCGTACTCAGGCGGCAGTATTTGCTATAAAGAATAATATTGTATCAATTTAATATAATTTTATTTGGGATGTTTCACGTGAAACATCCCAATATTTATGATTAACATAATTTTTTAGCCCCAAGATAATGTTTCACGTGAAACATTTTAACCCAAGATATAGTTTGAAATCCGTGAAACATTTATTATTCACTAGCTGTGAAACATATATTAATGCTTTATGGTTTCACAGTTTCATTCTATTTTTGATTACTTATAGTGTAAAATAGTGTATAATAGTGAAATACGTGTTGAAGGGAAAAATAGGAGAAATATGGGAAAAATTATCTCAATTGCTAACCAGAAGGGTGGAGTAGGTAAGACCACTACTACTATTAATCTTGCAGCTGCATTAGGAGAAAATGGCAAGAAGGTTCTGGTTATTGATATGGATCCACAGGGTAATACCACAAGTGGTATTGGTGTGGACAAGAATGAAGTAGAGAATACTATCTACGAATTAATGATTGGCGACTGTACAATTAATGAATGTATTCTTAAGAATGTAATTGATAAGGTATCGCTAATCCCTGCCAATGTTAATTTTGCTGCGGCAGAAGTAGAATTAATTGGTCTTAAGAATCAGGAATACATTTTAAGTAATGAAATGGATTTTGTTAAGGATCAGTATGATTATGTATTAATCGACTGCCCTCCTTCATTAAGTACACTTACTGTAAATGCACTTACATGTTCTGATAGTGTACTGGTACCTATTCAGTGTGAGTATTATGCACTTGAGGGACTTAGCCAGTTAATCCATACTGTTAATCTCATTAAGCAGAGACTTAACAGCAGAATTGATCTGGAAGGTGTTGTATTTACAATGTATGATGCCAGAACCAATCTATCACAGCAGGTTGTTGAGAATGTTAAGTCTAATTTCAAATACAATGTATTTAATACAGTAATTCCAAGAAATACAAGATTAGCAGAGGCTCCAAGTTATGGAATACCAATTCTTATGTACGATCCTAAGGCTGCTGGATCAGAGGCATACAGAGAGTTAGCCAAGGAAATTATTAAGAAGAACAAATAGTAGTTAACATAATGTTTCACGTGAAACAATGGCTATTAATAATAGAAGAAAGGGGTACATATGGCACCAAAGAGAGGCTTGGGAAAAGGATTAGATTCTCTTATTCCAAATACCGTAGACACTAAGGAAGTTAAACAGGAACAGTCTAAGGCAGAGAAGCCGGATACATATGTAGATATTAATAAAGTTGAGCCTAACAGAGAACAGCCTAGAAAGGTCTTCCATCAGGAAGCTCTTAATGAATTAGCTGAGTCTATTAAGCAGTTTGGATTAATTCAGCCTATTCTTGTTCAGGACAGGGATACATATTATGAGATAGTTGCAGGTGAGAGACGTTGGAGAGCCAGTAAACTAGCTGGTCTTAAGGAAGTTCCTGTTATTATTCGTAAGTTTACAGAACAGGAAATCGTTGAGATCTCACTTATTGAGAATATCCAGAGAGAAGATCTTAATCCTATTGAAGAAGCCCTTGCATATAAGAGACTTCATACAGAGTTCAACTTGAAGCAGGAAGAGGTTGCTGAAAGAGTATCCAAGAGTAGAGCTGCCGTTGCTAATTCCATGAGATTACTTAAGCTTAGCGAGAATGTACAGCAAATGGTAATTGATGGCGACTTAAGTACCGGTCACGCCAGAGCTATTCTTGCAATTGAGGATCCTAATGAGCAGTACAGAGTTGCTCTGAAGGTATTTAATGAGAAGATGAATGTTCGTGATATTGAGAAATATATCAAGAACATGAATAAACCTGTCAAGATTAAGAAGGATTCTAATGATTCTCTTAAGACAATATATGCCAATATTGAAGAGGAACTTAAGGTTTCACTTGGAACAAAGGTATCAATTATCTCTAAGAATGATTCTGGTGCCGGTAAGATGGAGATTGAGTTCTATAATCATGATGATTTAGAGAGAATTGCAGAATTACTTAAGGGTTAAAGAGGATAATTATGGATAGCGTTACAGTATTTGGAATGAAGCTGGAAGTACTTATTATAATAATGTTAGTTCTTCTAATTGCCGCAATTGCAGGATTTGTAGTAGTTCTGATTATGCATATTAAGCTTAAGAAGAGATATGATAAGTTTATGCTTGGCAAGAATGCTGGCAGTCTTGAGGAAGAGATTCAGGATTTATTTGAGATTAACAAAGCAGTTGTTGAAAAAGTAAAAGAAAATAGAAAAGATATACGCAGACTGTATAAAAAGCTCACAAAAGCCTTCCAAAAGATTGGAATTGTTAAATATGACGCTTACCAGCAGATGGGCGGATTGCTTAGTTTCTCAATGGCAATGCTTGATGAAGATAATGATGGATTTATTTTGAATTCAGTTCATAGTACAGAGGGCTGCTATACATATACCAAGGAAATAGTAAATGGTGAATGTCAGCTGGAGCTTGGAAACGAAGAGAAAATTGCTCTTGAGAAGGCAGTAAATGCTAAATAGGAAAGATAGAACGGATTTGATATGAAATTAGTCAGGGTTGACGAGTTAACAGGAAATGAAATACTGGCCAGACCTATTATTAACGAGGGATATTTTGAAATATTAGCTGAGGGAACACGACTTAAGACAGAATATATCTCAAAGTTGAAGGAATTTGGAATAACAGAAGTATTTATCCTGGAAGATATAGCTCATCCGGAATATGTGAGTATTATTCGTGATGAGGTCTCGGATAAGTGCAGGAAGAAGATCTACGATATCCTGAGCAGACACACATTTTTTCATGATGATAAATCCTCTGAGGTATTAGGCTCTGAGGTAGAAGTTATTGTTGATAATATTCTTGATGAAGAGAAGGTTGTTGAACAGTTATACGATATTCGAGAGAGAAGTTCGGATATATATGAACATAGCGTGAATATCTGCGCTATGGCAATGCTGATAGCTCTCAAGATGGAGTTAAAAAGGGAAAGAGTGAGAGATATTGGAATCGGATGTCTTTTACATGATATCGGTTTACGATATATACCCTTTCTATATGAAGGCAGGCACGTTGATACACTAACAGACCATGAGCTGGAGGAATATAAGAAGCATACCATATATGGATACAGTGCTTTAGAGAATGAGAAGTGGATAAACAAGGAATCCTTAAGTATTATTCTCTCCCATCACGAGAGGCTGGATGGTTCGGGATATCCATTGAAATCAACAGAAGGATCCAATGGAGTAAGGATTGCTGCTGTCTGCGACTTTTTTGACGAAGCAATATGTGGTATAGGTCAGGAAAGAAAGAACGTAACCACGACATTGGAATTACTTAAGAAAGACAGTAAAAAGTTCGATTCTGATGTACTTAAAATATTCTTCAATTTGGTTGCTGTATATCCATCGGGAAGTATTGTTGAGACCAGTGATGGTGATAAGGCAGTAGTTATCAGGCAGAACAGAGGATTCCCTGATAAGCCAGTAATACAGCTACTTACCAATAAATTTGGAACAAAGTATGGTGATAAAGAGGTACTCGATTTATTAGCATACAATAATATAAAAATAATTAATGTAATAGATTAAGGAGAATGAAAAAATGTTAGACATTAAATTCTTAAGAGAGAATCCAGACATTGTAAGAGAGAACATTAAGAAGAAGTTCCAGGATAACAAGCTTCCAATGGTTGATGAAGTTATCGAGCTTGATAAGAAGGCTAGAGAGACTCAGCAGGAGGCAGATGCTCTTAGAGCTTCCAAGAATAAGATTGCTAAGGAAATCGGCGGTCTCATGGCTCAGGGCAAGAAGGAAGAGGCAGAGGCTAAGAAGGCAGAGGTTGCTGTTAATGCTAAGAGATTAACAGAGCTTGAGGCTCTCGAAGCTGAACTTCAGGAGAAGATTACTAAGATTATGATGGTAATTCCTCAGATTATTGATCCTTCTGTTCCAATCGGTCCAGATGACAGCTGTAATGTAGAGATTCAGAAGTACGGCGAGCCAGTAGTACCTGATTTCGAGATTCCATATCATACAGATATTATGGAGAAGTTCAACGGTATCGACCTTGATGCGGCAAGAAGAGTTGCAGGTAATGGCTTCTATTACTTAATGGGCGATATTGCAAGACTTCATTCAGCAGTAATTTCTTACGCAAGAGATTTCATGATTGACAGAGGTTTTACATACTGTGTACCACCTTTCATGATCAGATCTAACGTAGTTACAGGCGTTATGAGCTTCGCAGAGATGGAAGCAATGATGTATAAGATTGAGGGCGAGGACCTCTACCTTATCGGTACAAGTGAGCATTCAATGATTGGTAAGTTCATTGATCAGATTCTTACAGAGGATCAGCTTCCACAGACTCTTACTTCATATTCACCATGTTTCCGTAAGGAGAAGGGTGCTCACGGACTTGAGGAGAGAGGTGTATACCGTATTCACCAGTTCGAGAAGCAGGAGATGGTAGTTATCTGTAAGCCAGAGGATTCTATGATCTGGTATGACAAGTTATGGCAGAATACAGTAGATCTCTTCAGATCACTTGATATTCCTGTACGTACACTTGAGTGCTGTTCAGGTGATCTTGCAGACCTTAAGGTTAAGTCTTGTGATGTTGAGGCATGGAGCCCAAGACAGAAGAAGTACTTCGAGGTTGGTAGCTGTTCTAATCTTGGTGACGCTCAGGCAAGAAGACTTAAGATCAGAATTAATGGTAAGGATGGCAAGTATCTTGCTCATACACTTAACAACACTGTTGTTGCTCCACCTAGAATGCTTATCGCATTCCTTGAGAATAATCTTCAGGCAGACGGATCTGTTAAGATTCCAGAAGCACTTCAGCCATATATGGGTGGAATGACAGAGATTCGTGTTAAGTAATACGAATTGGAGATTAATATATGCATAAATATCTGCGAGCAGTAGGCTTTGCTTCTTTAAAAAGAAGAAGCGACTATGAGCTTCTCGTTCAGAAAATAGCACTTGAAGGCCGTGACAGAGCCTATACATCAATAGATGACGAATATATGCTGTCTGTTTACAGTGAAGAGTTCGCTCCTGGGATAGGTGTATCTGTCGTTGGCCAGTTTAATGAAGATAATCAGTTTTATTTTGAGTATGCATATCCATATCTTAAGGGAAATATGGTATCATCATATGAGGATATATCTGTTGACAGGCATGCCGCTAAGGAATCTTACGCAGGTGTGTGTGATGAAGCAAGGCTCGGAGTAACACTTATTTTCTATCTGCAGAACATAATTCAGTACATTCGTGTTATGAATGCAGGACTCCTGCCTGTTAAGGGTACTTCAGTAACGTTATCTGCACTTTCTATTCAGGGCATGATTATGATGCCTCTTGCAAAAACTGACAGCGACAGAGACTTCGTTAAGAAGGCAGGTAATGACCGCATCAAGCTGGTTGAAGCAGCAAGACGTGGTGATGAGCAGGCAATGGAGAGTCTTACACTGGATGATATGGATACATACACAGCCATATCAAGAAAGATACGAAAAGACGATATTTTTACCCTGGTTGATACATATTTTATGCCATATGGTGTAGAATGTGACCAGTATTCAGTGCTTGGTGAGATATTAAATACCGAACTTGTCACTAATACTATGACAGGTGAGGAGATTTATAAGCTTCAGATTAACTGCAATGAGATTATAATGGATATGTGTATTAATAAACTTGATTTATTCGGAGAACCAGAGGCTGGCCGAAGATTCAAGGGTATTATATGGTTACAAGGGTACATCAACTACCCCGTATAACTGTCAGTTCTCTTAGTTAAATGGATATAACAGGGACCTCCTAAGTCTCAGTTGAGGGTTCGATTCCCCCAGGGAACGTTATTTTTATTGAGGGTTACTTATGAACTACATTATTTTTGATCTGGAATGGAACCAGTGTCCATCCTCATCAGCAGAGAGGGAGGAGAAGCTTCCTTTTGAGATTGTAGAAATAGGTGCCGTTAAGCTCAATGATAACAGAGATATGGTTGGTGAGTTTTCAGAGCTCATTAAGCCTCAGATCTATCATGAGATGCATTTCATAACAAGCCGCCTTGTTCATCTTCAGATGGAAGAACTCAAGAAAGGCAAGCCATTCCCAGAAGTAATGAAGAAATTCTTAGACTGGTGTGGTGATGACTGCGTATTCTGTACCTGGGGAGCCTTAGATCTGTTAGAGCTTCAGAGAAATATGGCATTTTACAATATGCCACCATTATCTGACAGGCCACTTAAGTTCTATGATATTCAGAAGCTTTTCAGTCTTGCTTATGAAGATGGTAAGAGCAGGCGCGCTTTGGAGTATGCCATTGATATGATGAATATCAAGAAGGATATTCCTTTCCACAGAGCATTTTCAGATGCATATTACACAGCAAAAGTATTCGATAATATTGAAGATCCTGATGTTTTAGAAAAATATTCTTTTGATACCTTCAAGATTCCTGAGACAAAGGAACAGGAGGTTTACATAATATTTAATTCCTATGACAAATACATCAGTAGACGATTTGATAGTAAAACTGCACTTTTAGCAAGCAAGGACGTCAATTGTACACGATGCTATAGGTGTAAGCGAAATATTAAGAAGAAGCTTGGCTGGTTTTCGCCTAATGGAAAGCACTATTATGCAGTAAGCAGCTGCTTCAGACATGGTCTTATGAAGAGCAAGATAAGAATTCGTAAGACTGACGGTGGTGTATATGCAGTGAAGACTGACAGATATATTACCAAGGAAGAATATAAGAAATTACTGGATAAAAAAGCTCAGATTGATGAGGCTAAAAAGGCAAAAAAGGATAGTTAACGGAGGGATATTAAAATGGAAAGTAATGACAGAGGTATTTTACTTGCAAGGAAGAAGAAAGAAAACTGTAATACACTACTGATTCGCTGGTATTCAATAGTTGTTGCTGTTTTAATTGTTGCTTATCTTACAGAAGTATTATCTGGAGAGAGAACAATAAGCTATTATGCAACATTTGTGGCTATTGCTATTCTTCCACTTATATTCTCGTGGATATTCTATAAGAAGAATAAGCAGTCACTGTTATCAGCAGTTGTTGCGATATCTGGATATACTCTTCTATATTCATATGCATTATTTACATCACCATATGCAGTAGTTGTATGTTATATCTTCCCTATTCTCTTATGCTTAATTATGTTAGATAATAACAGATTATCTATTATCTTTGGCATTATCACTTTTGCCATTGTGTTGGTATCTGTTATCACTGCTCCATTAACAGCTGCAGAGAATAAGATTAAAATTGCTATTATCCTACTTGTTAACCTTGCAATTATTCTTTGTACTCAGGTATCAAGAGCTAATTCCAAGATGATGCTTGGTTCTGTAGATGAGCAGCTTGAGGAGACTAAGGGTATTCTTAAGCAGGTTAATGACGGTATCGAAGAGCTTAATGCAACTACTTCTTCTACAAGAGAGAATTCAGCTGCAATTACAGGTAAGGTTAATGAGTTCACAGGTTCACTTACTAATATTGGAGATTCAATCTCTGAGATTAACGATACAATTACAACAATCGCTGATAATCTTCAGAACGTAATTAACAGTTCTAATGATATTACTAATTCAGTTGATGATATCTGTAACAAGGCAATTGCTTCTACAGAATCCGTTGCAACAGGTAGAGAGAATGTTCGCTCACTTAAGCAGACATCTGTTAATAATGTTGAGAAGATGGATTCCTTCGAGAAGACCTTCCAGGAGTTCTCTACTAACTTCGATTCTATCGTTGAGATTATTGATATTATCAAGAGCATTTCTAATCAGACCAATCTCTTATCTCTTAATGCTTCTATTGAGGCAGCAAGAGCTGGTGAGATGGGTAAGGGATTCGCCGTTGTTGCTAATGAAGTTAAGGATCTTGCTTCATCAACAGCAGAGAATACTGAGAAGATTTCAAGAATCGTAGCAACACTTAAGGATAACCTTTCAATTATCTCTTCTAACCTCGTTGATATTACAGATTCAATCAAGAGTGAGGAAGCAGATATCAAGGTTGTTGAGAACCAGTTCGTTATGATTGAGAACAACTCTAATGAGATTGAGAAGGAAGTTAGAGGCTTTAAGACCAATATCGAAGTTGTTAATGATAATATTAG
Source organism: Lachnospiraceae bacterium UBA1718 (assembly GCA_002317245.1). GTDB lineage: Bacteria > Bacillota > Clostridia > Lachnospirales > Lachnospiraceae > Colinaster. The sequence continues at coordinate 16,024 of DCIU01000121.1, read as the reverse complement.
TGATCTCGGTGCTATTACAGAAGAGCTTGCTGCATCAACAGAGACAATCAACGGTCTTACTAAGGAATGTGTAGATGCTTGTGATTACATCAAGTCTAATGTTGATGACCTCAACGGACAGATTAATTCAATTGATGATACAAGCGAGACACTTGCCAACATAAAGTAATGGGTAAGTATAAGGCTATATTATTTGATATGGATGGCACACTCCTGCCAATGGACATGAAGGAATTCACCACTGGATACTTCAAGTTTCTATGGAAGGCCTTGTCCAAATACAATATTTCCCTTGAAGAACTTGTTCCTGCAATCTGGGAGAGTACAGGCAAAATGGTTCTTAACGATGGAAGCAGATATAACAGCGATATATTCTGGGAGCATTTTGCCACTAAATTCGACGGACCAATGGAAGAGATTCGTAAGGATTGCGATTCCTTCTATGGTAATGAATTTAAGGAAGCCAAGATTTTTACACAGGATAATCCATTGGCTGTAAAAGCAGTAAGACTGGCACACGAGAAGGCCGAGAATGTTGCACTTGCTACCAATCCACTGTTTCCAATGGCAGGACAGATTAGCAGAATGGAATGGGTAGGACTTAAGCCAGAGGATTTTGATCTGGTTACCTCTTACGAGAATGATATTTTCTGTAAGCCTAATCCAAAATATTATATTCATACCTGCGAGACTCTTGGCGTCAGACCAGAGGACTGTCTCATGATTGGCAATGATGAGAATGAAGATATGTATGCATGTTCGCAGGCCGGAATCGACGGATTTTTGGTAACAGATACCATGATTCCAAGTGCAGAGCATCCATGGAATGGACCTAAGGGGACATTTGAGGATCTAATTACACTGTTAGAGAATTTATAAATGAGCGAGGGTCGGTATATTACCGGCCCTTTTTAACTATTTTTATTATGACCATCAAGAAGTTATCCAGAAGACTGACTAACTTAATAATATCCAGTGCCCTCATTTTTGCCATATTAGGCGGCAACGTACTATCAGTGTACGCTGAGAAGAGTGAGGGAGACTATCTTGCAGAAGCAGAGGCGAGAAAAGAACTCCCGATTCAGTCAGACGAGTACGTCAACTGGCCTGCTGGTCCCAAGCTTGGTTGTGAGGCAGCTATGCTTGTTGAGGCTAATACTGGGGTTGTGCTCTACGAGAAGAATATTCATGAGAAGCTGTATCCGGCATCTGTTACCAAGATGCTTACAGCTCTAATTGCCATGGAAGAATGTGACATGGATGAGATGGTTAAGTATTCTCAGGCTGCCATCGATAGCATTGACTGGAGAACGGATGCTAATCTGGGAATATCACCAGGTAATGAGATTACAATGGAGCAGTCTCTCTATGGACTACTTGTAGGCTCTGCCAACGAGGTTGCGTACGCAATTGCTGAGCATATATGTGGAGAAGGCAATACCCAGGCCTTTGCCGAGAAGATGAATAAGAAGGCAGAGGAGCTTGGATGCACAGACTCTCACTTCGTAACTCCTAATGGTATTCATGATGAGAATCATTATACGTCGGCTGCTGATCTTGCTAAGATTGCGGAGGCTTTCTATTCTTACGAGCTTCTGGCCAAAATGGCTTCGACTGTGAAGTATCAGGTACCTCAGACTGAGACACAGCCAAGGGATGACATGATTGTATATGCCAAGAGTAAGCTTCATCCAGGCAAGGAATATGCCTATGATGGTCTGGTTGGTACTAAGACAGGATACACAGAGTATGCAAGACAGACTCTGGTTAGTTGTGCTGAGCGCAATGGTATCAGATTAATTGCTGTAGTACTTAAGGAGGAGTCACCATGTCAGTTCACTGACACTGTGGAACTCTTTGATTATGGTTTCAATAACTTCAAGAAGGTACTTGTGGCTGAAAATGACACAAAATATGTTATTCAGAGCCTTAATTTCTTCTCAACAAGCTCAGATTTCTTCGGAAGCAGTAAGCCGATTCTTCAGATGAACTCATCTGATTATATTATTCTGCCTACTACTGCTACATTCGATGAGACCACATCAGAGCTCAATTATTCTGAGCGTGATAAGGGAGATATTGCCAAGGTAATCTATTACTATAATGAGAAATATGTGGGTTCAGCAGGTATTGAGCCAGCTGTAACACAGGTTAAGAACTTCGACTTCGGTCCTTTAGAGATAGAGACTACTAAGGAACTTGAGGAAGAAGATGTAATGTTTATTAATGTTAAGAAGATAATCATCTTAGTTGCAATCATTGCAGCTATATTATTCATAGTCTTCGGAGTAAGAAGCTTGATATTAGCTAAGACTGGTAAGGGACGTAGAAGAAGGAGAAGATCTTCTACTAAATCCTACAGAACACCTAATACGAGGGATCTTGACTGGCGAGGCTTCAAGTAATAATTCCACAATATATTGTATTTAGGCATTTTTGCAGACCCTTTAACTTGTATTTTAGATACGCCTATGTTAGACTTTACTTAATATTGGGTAAGTGTGCGCCACTTTCCAATTTAAGTGTTTCAGAGAGGTGGATATCGTGGATAAATACGAGTACAATCTGCGCAACGAAGAGATTAATGCCCTTATTGCGAGAAGGGAATTTCAGAAGGCTGTTGCAATAGCTGACGGTATTGACTGGACTAAGGTCAGAAGCGTTAAGACCCTGTGTAAGATTAGTGATCTATACAAGGTTAATAAGCGTTACAAGGAAGCTAAGATTCTGTTAGAGCAGGCTCTGAACAGATGCCCAACTGGTAAGAGTATTGTTTCTTCATTATGTGAAGTGTCTATTCGAATGGATGATATTGTCGGTGCCATGGAGTACTATAAACAGTTTGTGGTAATGGCTCCAACTGACAATAATCAGTACATTCTCTTATATAAGATATATGAGGCTCAGGAGGTTACTCTCGATGAGAGAATTGAGGTACTTGAAGAGCTTAAGAAGAGAGAGAGAATTGAGAAATGGTGCTACGAGTTAGCATACCTCTATCATAGAATTGGTCTTACAACCAGATGCGTTGAGGAATGTGATGAGCTTATTCTCTGGTTCAGAGAAGGTAAGTTCGTTAAGAAGGCTATGGAGCTTAAGATGCTTCACCAGCAGCTGACTCAGTCACAGGAGGTTCTCTATCAGAATATGCTTGATCCCCAGGAGAAGGTTGCATATGTCAGCCAGACCACTGTTAATCAGGTGGCTGCTCCTGTAGTTCCTGATCAGGAGGATGTTTTAGTTAAGACTGTTGATGTTGGTCAGTACAGCACAATTAATATTCAGAAGGCCCTAGAAGAGAGCATCAAGGGAACGCTTGGTTCAGAGGTAGACCCATATGTTCCAGAGCCAGAGACAAATGTGAATATTGAAGAGGTTCCAGACAGTACTATGTTCCTGTCAGATCCTCATTCAGAAGAAGATGTTAAGATCTCACGTAATATTGTTGCTGAGCAGTTACTTGCTCCAATGATGCAGGATACTGGTGAGATGACAGAGCTCTTCTTCAATAGTGATACTGGCGAGATAGAGATTGATGAGACAGGAGATATACCAAGCTTAAGCCTTGATCTTGGAAGTCCTGCAGCAGAGGCACCAGTGGCAGAGGAGCCTGAGGATGTAAGAAGTCAGATTGTATTCCCAGATGTTCCTGCCAAGCCAGATACTCTCGTTTACAACAAGGGTGATCACGCATACATGAACGCTGTTCGTGAAGAAGAAGTTAGTGACGCTCCTGTTATTGATATAAGCAATGCTTCACAGGAAGACCTTATGGCCTTAATTGATCGCAAGGTTCAAGAAGCTTTGGAAAATGCTATGAAGGGTCAGTCAATGATCCCTGTTAATCAGCCTGTTTACAGAGCGGAGAGCTTATCGCGTGTAACACCTCCTAGATCAATGGAGAAGATGTTATCCCAGGAGCTGGATGGACAGTTAAGTCTTGTTGTTCCTGAGGCAGAAGCTGTTGAGAAGCAGATCACTGGCCAGATTGATATGGAGGAATACCTGCAGAAGCTTATGGCAGAGGATGAGGCCGACCGCCTTAAGAGCATGCAGGAGATTACTTCTGAGGAAGAGGCAGCTCCAGTAGT
>DCIU01000121.1:2141-11768 GCA_002317245.1 Lachnospiraceae bacterium UBA1718 | reverse complement strand
AGCTGAAGAACTTCCAGAGGTTGAGGAGATTGCTGAGGTAGAAGAGCCAGAATTAGTAATCCCTGAAGAAGTTGCAGCGCCAGTAGTCGAGGAGCCAGTAGCTGAAGAGGCTGAAGCAGAAGAAGCTTCTGAGGAAGAGGCAGTAGCTGAAGAGGCCGAAGCAGAAGAAGCTTCTGAGGAAGAGGCAGCAGCAGAGGAGCCTGCAGAAGAGCCAGTAGCTGAAGAGGCTGAGGAAACTGAAGCAGAAGAAGCTACAGAGGAGGCTACTGAAGAATTAGAGGAAGAACCTGAAGAGGAAAAGGCTTCAGAGGAAGCAGTAGAAGATGAATCAGCTACAGAAGAATCTGACGAGCCAGCTGAGGAGGCTGAGCCAGAAGGAAGAGATCTCACAGACGAAGAGCTCTCACTTTTCGCTCAATACGTTCAGACTAAGAAGGCTAAGCAGAACTTAAGCAAGGCGCTTGATAGTATCAGCCTTGCATCATATACAGGCAATGTATTCGTTACTGGTGATACAGGGGATGAGCCAATCGAGCTTGCCCAGAGCGTTGTTAAATACGCTAAGGTATCTGACGGCAATTTCTCTGGTAAGATTGGTAAGGTTTCAGGAGCTTCTCTCAATGGTAAGGATGTTGCAGCAACAGTTAACCGCCTTGCAAATGGTGGACTTATTATTGAGAAGTGTGGCGAGATGAACAGCGAGACTATTAAGAGCCTGATTAAGATTCTTAACCAGGATAATCTGGGAATTCTCGTCGTCATGCAGGATACCAAGATGGAGATGAACAAGATGTTCTCTCAGGTCGAGGAGCTTAAGCAGATTTTCAATGTCCACATTGAGATTGAAGAATTAAGTGATGATGCACTTGTTGCATATGGACGTAAGTATGCGGAACATATGGAGTTTGCCATTGATGAAATGGGTATTCTTGCACTTCATACAAGAATTGATGAGATGCAGACAAGTGATCATATTGTAACAGTTGCAGATGTAAGAGAGATTGTTGACGAAGCAATCGAGAATGCTACAAAGTTTAGACCTAAACATATTACAGAAGTGCTGTTTGGTAAGAGATACAATGAGGATGATATGATTATCCTTAAGGAGAGAGACTTTACTTAACAATTTAGGAGGTTGGGGTAGTGGCAATAGCTAAGAAAATAGATCAGGTTTTTATATCAGAAGCAGATCAGTATGTGTTCGCACAGGGAACACATTATGAGATTTATAAGAAGTTAGGTGCTCATCCATCTATGGAGGATGGTAAGGAAGGAATATTCTTCGCAGTATGGGCTCCTAATGCATCTGAGGTATATGTTATTGGTTCATTCAATGACTGGAATGAGTTTTCTCATCCACTAGATAGATTGGGTTCAGGTGGAATATATGCCAAGTTCTATGAGGGAATCAAGCCAGGAGAGTATTATAAGTATTTAATTGTTACTCCTGATGGAAGAAGATTATATAAGGCAGATCCTTTTGCTAACTATGCTGAGCTTCGTCCAGGTACAGCATCAAGAATTGCTGATTTATCTAAGATTAAGTGGTCAGATGCTACATGGCTTAAGAAGCGTGAAGGCAAGGATATGAATAAGGAGCCAATGGCAATCTATGAGTGTCATATTGGTTCATGGATGAAGCATCCAGATGGAACTGAGGACGGTTTCTATAATTATAGAGAGTTCGCAGACAGAATAGTCGAGTATCTTAAGGAGATGAAGTATACACATGTTGAGCTCTTAGGTATTGCTGAGCATCCATTTGATGGATCCTGGGGATACCAGGTAACTGGTTACTATGCTCCTACTTCAAGATATGGAAGCCCAGAAGATTTTGCTTATATGGTTAACCTTCTTCATAAAAATGGAATCGGTATAATCCTTGACTGGGTACCAGCCCATTTCCCTAAGGATGCCCATGGTCTTGCTGAGTTCGATGGCACATGTCTCTTCGAGCATCCAGACCCAAGAAGAGGTGAGCAGCCTGACTGGGGTACTAAGATATTCAATTACGGAAGAACAGAGATTTCTAACTTCCTTATTGCTAATGCACTGTTCTGGATTAGAGAGTTCCACATTGATGGACTCAGAGTCGATGCAGTTGCATCTATGCTCTATCTTAACTATGCACGTCCTGATGGACAGTGGCTTCCTAATAAGTATGGCGGAGCTGAGAACCTTGAGGCTATTGAGTTCTTCAAGCATCTCAACAGCATTATTGCTAAGAACTGCCCAGGTGTTATGACTATAGCCGAGGAATCTACAGCATGGCCTAAGATTACAGCTAAGGTTGAGGAAGATGGCTTAGGCTTCAACTTCAAGTGGAATATGGGATGGATGCATGACTTCTGCGAATATATGAAGTTGGATCCACTTTTCCGTAAGAATAATCATTATGCACTGACCTTCGCAATGAGCTATAACCACTCAGAGAACTATGTACTACCATTATCACATGATGAAGTTGTTCATCTTAAGTGTTCAATGGTTGAGAAGATGCCAGGCTACAAGATTGATAAGTATGCTAACTTAAGAGTTGGATATACATTCATGTTTGGTCACTGTGGCAAGAAGCTTCTCTTCATGGGCCAGGACTTCGGTCAGGAGAGAGAGTGGAGCGAGACTAGAGAGCTTGACTGGTTCTTACTTGGCGAAGACCTTAATAAGGGAATGCATGATTACATGAGAGACCTTCTTGCACTTTATCGTAAGAATGTCTGCATGTATGAGAATGATAATAACTGGAATGGCTTCGAGTGGATTAATGCTGATGATGCTGACAGAAGTACATACAGCTTCTTCCGTAAGTCTGAGGATGGTAAGAATAAGTTATTATTTGTATTGAATATGACTCCAATTAAGAGAGATGGATATACAGTAGGCGTGCCAACAGACAAGAAGGCTAAGCTTGTACTTAACAGTGATGATAAGGCTTATGGTGGTAACGGCAATGAGGTAGCTAAGACTCTTACACCTGTTAAGAGTCCTTGCGACAACAGAGACTATATGCTGACCTTCGATCTGCCACCTTATACAGCTGTTGTTTTCGAAATCTAATTAAAGAAAACAGGGCAAAAAACCGAAATATAGAGTGAACGGAAGAATCCGTTCACTCTTTTTTATATTAATTCACGAGGATTTCAGATGAAGATAGGTCTTGATTTAAACAGCAAAGCGATTCAGGAATATTCCCCAAGTAATTCGGTAACCAAATTCAGCAATGTAGAGAAGGCAAGTGCAGCCAAGTTCGATATTAAGGGTTCTGTGCTTGATAATAATGCGTATTCTGACCATGCCAAGACAACGGAAGAACTGATGCAGGAGGCAGGCTCCATGGACGTGACGTCAATCAGGAATGAGATGATTGTCGTATCCAATACCATGTCCAAAGAGGATTACAAGAAGGCAATGGAGGGTGGCTTCGAACCATCTGAGATGAGCTATGAAGATACAGTTACCATTCTTGACCATATCAAGGCTGCTATGGCAGAGAGCGGAGTGGTCGTTGAGGGCTACAATGACGATATATCGGACAGTGTTCTTAAGGAAGTCACAGGTGCTAAGCTTGACCTTGAGACAATTAAGGCTGCTATGGAGGAGGCTGATCTTCCAGCTACGCCTGATAATATCAAGAAGCTGACTGAAGCTGTTCAGATGATGGCAGATATTCCTTCACTTCCAGAAGGAAGCGTGAAGTTCATGGTTGAGAATGAGCTTCCACCTACTATCAACAATATTTACACCGCACGTTTCAGCGCCATGGATGACGGTTCTCATCAGGCAAGGGGCTATTATGCTCAGGATATGAGCGGCTACTATGCAAGGAAGGCCGACAACCTGGACTGGGAAGCAATTAAGCCTCAGGTTGAGAAGGCTGTTGAGACTATGGAGCTTCCTGAGGAGAACAGGGAGAACAGATTAGAAGATGCCAAGTGGCTTATGGAGAAGGGCATTCCTGTAACTGAGGAAAAAATGACTGCCCTTGAGAATATCGAGACTATTGAATTCCCAGTGTCTTCTGCACTGGTTATAGAGGCTGGAATAGAAGCAATCACTGAGGGTAGGGAGCCTAAAGATGGCAACCTTAGTAATGCTGGTGGTAAGAACCTCTATAGGAAGGCCTTCGAGCAGAAGGAGGCTCTGATTAGTGCAAGCATTAACAGAGAAGAAGCTAGACTATCAATGTCAATTGATGCCAATATTAAGTTAATTAAGAAGGGCATTTCCATAGATACCAAACCTGTAGAAGAAGTACTTGAAGCACTTAAGAAGGAAGAAGAGAATCTTCGTAATGCCTTCCTTGGCCAGTCTGATTCGGTAGAAGAAGCTGACACTAAGGCAGCTATCTTCAGACAGACAGTTAAGGTTGTGGAGGAGATTCCGACCTTACCAGTTGCAACAATTGGCCGTCTTGTGGCCCAGAATACAGATATCACCCTTCAGAGAGTACATGAGACAGGTACTGTACTTAAGGCTCAGTTGGAGAATGCCAGCTTAAGATATGAGGAGATGGGAACAGAGGTAAGGAAGGATCTGGGAGATTCAATTACCAAGGCTTTCAGAAATGTTGATGACATTCTTAAGGACCTTAAGCTTCCTGTCACAGAAGAGAATGAGCGTGCTGTAAGAATCCTTGGATATAACAGCATGATTATTAATGAGGAAGAGATTAAGAAGGTAGTGGATGCCGACAGTAAGCTTGCAAATGCAATCAGAGGGCTTACACCAGCTAAGACACTGCAGCTGATTAGAGAAGGTATCAACCCACTGGGACTTAATATTGATGAATTAGTAGACCACGTTAATGAAATGGATTTCGATCCTAAGCGTGATTCTCAGAAATACAGCAAGTTCTTATATAAGCTTGAGCAGAGCAAGGAGATTACAGAGGAGGAGAAGCAGTCCTTCATCGGAATCTATCGAATGATTAACCGTCTTGAGAAGACTGACCACGCTTCTATAGGAAGACTGCTTAATAGTGGCGCCGATATTACCTTTGGCAATCTCGTAACAGCAATGAGAAGTGCTAAGAAGACCTTCAATGTGAAAATTGATGACGACTTTGGATTATTAGAGGAGACTATCAGCAGAGGAAGCTCTATTACTGAGCAGATAGAGACAGCATTTGTAAGTAAAATTAGTGAGGAAGCTAATAAGGACCTTGAAGATAAGTATATTGCAAGACAGATGGCAGAGGTTAAGGCTACTACTGAGGCATCTGAAGATGTAATTGAGGAGCTTCTTAATAATAATACTCAGGTTACTCCTGAGAATATTCAGGCAGCAATGCAGTTTGGCGAAGAACCAAACAGATTATTCCGTTATATGAGAGCATATAGCAGGAGAGTTGATAACAGGACCTCTGATATTAATGCTGAGGACAAGTTAAATAAGGCAATTGATGCATTCCCTGAGACACTTACTGGTGCAACTTCAGCTAAGGAAGGCTATAAATCATTAATTGATAGCATGACAGAGACTCTTACTGATATGGCAGATATTGGTGCTGATACAACTATTGATCTTGCCAGCATTGGTCTTATGTATAAGCAGCTGTCATTAGCCGTAAATTATGCTAATGAAGAGAATTACCACGTTCCTGTAATGGTTGAGGGCAAGCTGACAGATATTAATCTTAAGTTAGTCCATGGTGAAGATGTTGGAAATGTGACAGCAACTATGGAGCTTGACGAGGCAGGCAGCGTTGGCGCCAACATACGAGTAACAGGAGACTCAGTTGAGGCCATTTTTATCGGAGAGAACAGGGAAGGCCTGGAATCACTTAGAGGGGCAGCAGCTATATTCTCTGGATTACTTAAGACCCAGGGATTTGAGGAGCCAGAGATAAGATTTGTTACTGGTAATCCTAAGGCAAGCGGTAAATATATTGGCAGAAATGCCGATAATAATAATAAGACTGTTGAGACAAGTAAGCTATACTCAGTTGCTAAGTCTTTCATACAGTCAGTAAACAAGGTAAATTAAACCCAGGAGGAAAACCTTATGAGCATGAAGATAAACTACAATGTGTCAGCTATTATCGCTAATAACTCACTTAAGATTAACGATAACAAACTGACAACATCTCTCGAGAGATTATCTTCCGGATACAAGATTAACAGCGCGAAGGATGACGCTGCCGGATTAGCAATCTCAAGAAGAATGAATGCTCAGATCAAGGGATTGAAGGCTGCAGAGCAGGACGCCAAGGATGGCGTATCCGTAGCAGAGATTGCGGATGGAGCATTAGCAGAAGTACAGGACATTCTGCAGAGAATGAATGAATTGGCAATTAAGTCATCTACAGGAACAATTACTGATGACGACAGGGTCTATATTCAGCAGGAAGTAGAACAGTTAGCAAACGAAATCGACAGAATTGGTAATGCAACAGAGTATAATAGCCAGAAGTTATTTGACGGAAGCTGTGATCTGAAGGGCTATACTAATGATGTGAAGGTTAAGGTAGACAGTTATTCAGATTCGATTGATATTGGGGATTATTCGTTCGCTTTTGGTGGTAAGCTGAATTTTGAAATTGCTGAAGATGGATCAACAGTATTAAAGAGTATTGGTGATGACCCAGCTACAGCGGATTCGAGTAGAAATATTGAATTAGATAGACCTGATGGTGGAAAAGAGAAATTCACTGTTTCAGGAGACAATTATCATCTTACATTATCTGGTGCAAATGGCGATGAAATAGTTCTTGATATCTCAGGATATGGAAAAGGACTTGAGAGTGGAAAGGACGCGGGCGATAAGTTCGCTGTTGATTTGGGCAAAACTGCTAAAACACTTGAACTTAAAGGCTATGGCGCTATGACCTTCCAGATTGGTTCTAATGAGAGCCAGACACTGGATATCAGATTTGAGAAGCTGTCTATGGAGTCTCTTGGATTCAAGAATCAGGATACAGACTCTAATAAGGATATGATTCTTAAGATGGATACAGAGGACCATGCCAAGAGAGCAATCGCCCAGGTTAGTAAGGCTATTGACAAGGTATCCAGCATGAGAAGTAAGATTGGTGCCTACCAGAACAGACTTGAGCATACAGAGACTAACCTCTCTACAAGTGAAGAGAATATGACAAGTGCATATTCAAGAATTATGGATACTGATATGTCTGAGGAAATGACTAATTACTCTAACCTCCAGATTATTTCACAGGCAGCAACAGCAATTTTAGCACAGGCTAATGAGCGTCCATCACAGATGCTTCAGTTACTTCAGTAATAAGAGGGAATTATGACAAAAGATAAGAAGAAGGAATTTACTCTTCGAATCTCCCAGGCAAATAAAACTGAACTCATTATTATTCTATATGAGATGACAATATGTTATATTGAAGATGTAATAAATGCCAGCCACACTAGTGATAGTGTGGCTAGTGTTATAGATAACATTGAGTTACAGAATGCAGTTAGAAGAGCCGTAGGATGTATTGAAGAGATGCAGAATAATCTTCACTATGAATATGATCTGGCTAAGACTCTTAAGCAGATATATTTATATATGAAGAAAGAGTTGCGAACAGTAGCAATTACTGGTGACGCATCGAATCTCGATATAGTCAAGAAGGAATTGATATCTCTTAAGGATGCTTATGAGTCTATTAAGAGTACAGATACATCTGAGGCAATAATGAGTCACACACAGTCTGTTGTTACAGGAATGACTTATGGCAGGAATAGTGTTCTGCTTGATAGTCTGACAACAGAATATACTGGAAGAGGCTATACAGTATAACTGCCGGAGAGGTAGAAATGGATCTTAGTGCAGCAATAAGCTTACAGAGAGACTATTACAATAAAAATGTCACTAAGGATATCAGTTTTCGACGCAATAGTCTGGAAAAACTTCTAGACACAATCACCGAATACGAATCAGCAATATATGAGGCGCTTAAGGCAGATCTTGGCAAGGCCAAGCAGGAGAGCTTTATGACAGAGGTGAGCCAGGTCACTGGCTCTATTAAGTATGCCATCAAACATCTTGAAGCCTGGAGTAGAAGTAAAAGGGTGCATACACCCCTCTCCCTTCTCCCTGGTAAAAGTGAGATTGTTAAGGAACCTTATGGGGTTGTGCTAATAATGGCACCATGGAACTATCCATTCTTACTGTCAATGTCGCCATTAGTTGCAGCCATTGCCGCAGGCAACTGTGTAATCCTTAAGAGCAGTAAGAGTAGTCCACATACCAGCAGTGTAGTGGTTGACATAATTAACAGCACTTTTGAAAGAAATCATGTATATGCCATAGAGGAAGTGCTTCCTTATGATGAGATCTTGAGACAGAAGTATGATTATATATTCTTCACAGGCAGCGAGCGAGTTGGCAAGAATATTCTTAAGGCAGCAGCAGAGAATCTGACGCCGGTTACCTTAGAGCTTGGTGGCAAGAGTCCATGCATTATTGATGAGACAGCTGATATTGAGAAGGTTGCTCGCAAGATTATGTGGGGTAAGCTTCTTAATGCGGGACAGACCTGCGTGGCACCGGACTATGTATATATTCATGAGTCTGTTAAGAAGAAGTTCGTTGAAGAGGCTACTGCTCAGGCCAGAGAGATGCTGGGTGATCCATTTATGAATAGCGATTATCCACATATTGTATCTCTGCATCATTATATGAGACTTAAGAACCTTATTGCTAAGGAGACCGAGGTAATCGGTGGAAGAGGAGACGATGACAGACTAATAATCGAGCCAACAATTCTTCCTAATGCGACCTTTGAGAGCCTGGCCATGAAAAATGAGATTTTCGGACCAATCCTTCCTATTATTGAATACGAGGATAAGGAAGAGCTCTATATAACTCTTAAGAATAGACCTAAGCCTTTGGCCTGCTATATATTCAGCGAGAATTCGGACTTCATAGACTATGTTAAGGAGAATATTGCCTTCGGTGGTGGCTGCGTTAATGATGTAGTACTTCATTTGTCTAACGAAGCCCTGCCCTTCGGTGGTGTAGGCAATAGTGGAATGGGACATTATCATGGAAAAGCTGGTTTCGACACATTTACCCACGAGAAGTCAGTCTACGAGGTTCCAAGCTGGTGGGAGATGCCCTTTAGATTCCACCCATATAGTGAAAAGGCATTGAATTCAATTAAGAAGGTACTTAAGCAATGAGAGTATATCTTGTAAGACACGGAGAGACTGAATGGAACTCTATGCGTAAGCTTCAGGGCCAGACAGATATTCCCCTTAATGAATATGGAATTGAATTAGCTGAGATTACAGCTAAAGAGCTTAAGGATATTAAGTTCGACCGCATTTTCTCATCACCACTAATCAGAGCAGTGCAGACAGCGGAAATTCTTCGTGGCGACAGAGACTTAGAGTTTAAGACTGATGAGCGAATGAAGGAGATTAACTTCGGAACCTGCGAGGGAGATATAATACCAAGATTCGGCGATGAGACAGACAGCCCTATCTGGCAGTTTGAGTTCGACACGGAGAATTATATTCCAGCTAAGGGCGGCGAGACCTTCGCTCAGATATATGCTAGAAGTATGGAATTCTTCAAGGAATGTATTATTCCCCTGGAAGGCGAGTGTGAGAATGTTCTAATGGTTGGCCACGGCTGCTTCAACCGGACACTTCTCAATCCAATTATGGG
>DCIU01000121.1:658-2077 GCA_002317245.1 Lachnospiraceae bacterium UBA1718 | reverse complement strand
ATTATTGATATTACGGACGGCCAGGCTACAGTAATAGAACCAGGCAAGAAGTATTACGAGCGAGTGCACAAGCCAGGCGATACAATCGACATGACAGATATATACGGATGATATGGGGGGACAGGGACCCCCTATCATTTTTTCAATAGCAAGCCAGGAATGACACTGGGGGACGGGGTCAGAGGTTCACAAAATAAAAGTGACACTCTGACCCCGTCCCCCAGTGTCATTCTGGCAGGCGAATATTTGCACAAAAAAAAGTACCGACCCCATGGCTCATGTCCACAAAATCGATACTTCAGTGCGCGATCAGGGGCTCGAACCCTGGACACCCTGATTAAGAGTCAGGTGCTCTACCAACTGAGCTAATCGCGCTTAATTGACGCCGTTTTCTTGACGCAAGTGTTATTATATAGTAGTAAAATATAAATTGCAAGCATTTTTTAAAAATTTTTTAAGGTTTTTTTCGATTTTAAAAAATGCAAAAAATACACACAAAATGTAGTATACTATCAACAATAGGAGCACAATATATGAAAGACATTAGAATATTTGAGTCGCATGCTCATTACGATGATGATGCATTTGACGCTGACAGAGACGAATTAATAAGCAGCCTTCCAGACAACAATATTGCCGTAGCGATTAACGTTGCAGCTAGTCTAGGGGGTGTTGATAATACCTATGAGCTGGCAAGTAAGTACGACCATATCTATGGGGCAATCGGTATTCACCCAAGTGAAGTGGGTGAACTCAACGAGAATACATTCCAGCATGTTAGAGAGATAGCCCTTAAGCCTAAGATGGTTGCAGTTGGTGAGATAGGCCTTGATTATCATTATGATGACGTGGACAAGTCCCTCCAGCAGGAGTGGTTCGAGAGGCAGCTGACCCTTGCTCGTGATATCAGGAAGCCGGTTATCATTCACTCCCGCGATGCCTGCGAGGATACCATGAAGATTCTTAAGAGCAATTCCTTCCGTGGACTTCCAGGAGTAGTTCACTGCTATTCTTACACCGTGGAGACAGCCAGAGAGCTTCTGAAGATGGGCTACTATCTTGGTATTGGAGGCGTCATCACTTTTTCCAATGCGAGAAAACTGGTAGAGACTGTGGAAGAGACTCCTCTTGATCGTATTCTGCTTGAGACTGACTGTCCTTATCTGGCACCTACTCCTCATAGGGGAGAGCGTAATTCTTCCCTCAATCTTCCATTAGTAGCGGAGAAAATTGCTGCAATTAAGGGAGTGCCTTATTACAAGGTGGTTGATCAGACATATAAGAACGCGAGAAAGCTGTTCTTCAATAAGTAAGAGGTTATTATGGCAACATTGGGTATACCAGCTAATACCATAGCTGTGTTACAGAAGTATAATTTTAATTTTCAGAAGAAATTCGGACAGAATTTCCTTATCGATA
>DCIU01000121.1:401-571 GCA_002317245.1 Lachnospiraceae bacterium UBA1718 | reverse complement strand
CCTGGAATCGGTACAATGACCCAGTATCTTGCTGAGAATGCAGGGAAGGTTATTGCAGTTGAGATTGATAAGGCATTAATTCCAATTCTTGCAGATACATTATCAGCCTATGATAATGTAAGGATTATTAATGATGACATTCTGAAGGTGGATATCAATAAGATATGTGA
>DCIU01000121.1:0-326 GCA_002317245.1 Lachnospiraceae bacterium UBA1718 | reverse complement strand
CCTATTATTATGGGATTATTCGAGAGTCATGTTCCCCTTGAGAGTATTACAATCATGGTTCAGAAGGAAGTGGCTGACAGAATGCAGTGTGGTCCGGGTAAGAAGGACTATGGTGCACTGTCTCTGGCAGTTCAGTATTATGCCAAGCCCGAGATAGTAGCCAATGTACCACCTAACTGCTTCATGCCACGTCCTAATGTGGGCAGTGCAGTTATCAGACTCAGCCGTTATAGCGAACCGCCTGTTGCTGTGAATGATGAGAAGTATATGTTCA
Organism: Lachnospiraceae bacterium UBA1718; assembly: GCA_002317245.1. Classification (GTDB taxonomy): domain Bacteria; phylum Bacillota; class Clostridia; order Lachnospirales; family Lachnospiraceae; genus Colinaster. The sequence goes on along the minus strand of DCIU01000121.1, from coordinate 52 downwards.
AGCTAATAAGAGCAAGCTTCAACCAGAGACGTAAGACCCTGGTCAATGGACT
>DCIU01000028.1:8571-9569 GCA_002317245.1 Lachnospiraceae bacterium UBA1718 | reverse complement strand
CGTGTATACGGTGCATTAATGAGCATGCTTACTACCATGAAGGGAATTCCACTTGCATATAACAAGGATATGCAGGAGGACAAGGAGATGACCTTCGATGCAATTGATACCGTTAAGGACTGTGTGCATATGTTCACAGGAATGATAGATACTATGAAGTTCAATAGTGAGGTAATGGCTAAGTCAGCTATGAATGGCTTCACTAATGCAACGGATGCTGCTGATTATCTTGTTAAGAAGGGAATGCCTTTCAGAGATGCTCACGGCGTTATCGGTGCACTTGTACTGTACTGTATCGAGAATAACAAGTCTATTGAGGACTGCAGCATAGAGGAACTTAAAGGTATTAGTGATATCTTCGAGGCTGATATCTATGAGGCAGTAAGCCTTCAGACCTGTGTTGAGAAGAGACTCACCAAGGGTGCTCCAAGCCATACTAAGATGGCTGAGGCACTTGCAAAATATAAAGAATACTTGGATAGAGATTAACAGAAGTAAATTCTGTAGAGGAGGAATGAAAAAATGAGCGAGAAATTAAGAGTTGGTATCCTAGGTGGTACTGGAATGGTTGGACAGAGATTTATCTCTTTACTTGAGAATCATCCATGGTTCGAGGTAACAACAATTGCTGCCAGCCCAAGAAGTGCTGGTAAGACATACGCAGAGGCAGTTGGTGACAGATGGAAGATGGATACTCCAATGCCAGAGGCTGTTAAGGACATCGTTGTTATGAATGTTAATGAGGTTGAGAAGGTAGCTGCTGAGGTAGACTTTGTATTCTCTGCTGTTGACATGTCTAAGGACGAGATTAAGGCTATCGAGGAGCAGTATGCTAAGACAGAGACTCCTGTAGTATCTAACAACAGTGCTCACAGATGGACTCCAGATGTTCCAATGGTTGTTCCAGAGATCAACCCAGAGCATATGAAGGTTATTGATTACCAGAAGAAGAGACTTGGTACAACAAGAGGCTTTATTGCGGTTAAGCCTAACTGTTC
>DCIU01000028.1:8255-8458 GCA_002317245.1 Lachnospiraceae bacterium UBA1718 | reverse complement strand
AAGGATTGGCCAGAGATGGTTGGTAATGTAATTCCTTACATCGGTGGTGAGGAAGAGAAGTCTGAGAAGGAGCCTCTTAGAATCTGGGGTAAGATTGATCCAGAGAAGGGCGAGATTGTACCAGCTACAAGTCCTGTAATTACATGCCAGTGTATCAGAATTCCTGTACTTAACGGCCATACAGCAGCTGTATTCGTTAAGTT
>DCIU01000028.1:3097-8168 GCA_002317245.1 Lachnospiraceae bacterium UBA1718 | reverse complement strand
CTTCCTTCAGCTCCTAAGCAGTTCATTACATATCATGAGGAAGATAACAGACCTCAGATTACAGAGGATGTTATGTATGAGAATGGTATGGGTATCAATGTTGGACGTATCCGTGAGGATCACGTATATGACTGGAAGTTTGTTGGACTTTCACACAACACAGTACGTGGTGCAGCAGGTGGTGCTGTATTATGTGCAGAGCTTCTTAAGGCTCAGGGTTATATTACTAAGAAGTAATAACAATTAAAGGGGTTACAAAAGGGGTTACAAAGTTTTGGCAGATCACGATTCTAATTATCAGTTGGGCATGTTGAGTGCCCTTAATGCCAAGCTTGAGAAGGATGAGGCTATTTTCAGGCTTCTTACAACGAAGTCTGAAAGAGCATATGCCTACTACAGCTTTGCTGATAGAAGAATTGAATGCTTCGGTGACTGGGAGAGGTTTTTTGGATTTGCGGCAGACCAGTTCGTATCTGTTAATCAGATAACGGACTGTGCAGAAGAGAAATATTACATTCCTATTAATGAATGTCTTGCTCTCGATATGTATGGTAAGGATAAGGATGTTATGGAATTCAAGCTTAAGGACAGCAATGTCTGGGTAGAGCTTGAGGCCCATGCAGTCTTTGACCGCAGTGGTAAACCAGTTGAGAAGTTTTTCTTCTTAACAGACATAACTAAATACAGAAAACTTGATGAAGAACTTACTTACATGGCTTATTACGACCCAATGACAGGGCTGATGAATCGTAATTTCTTTGTTCAGAATCTTAATGACTGGGTTGCGCACGCTTCCGATGAGAACAAGATAATTAGCGTTCTCTTCATTGATATTGATGATTTCAGACGAATTAATGACGGTATGGGTATTCTCGTTGGCGACGAGACTGTACAGCAAGTTGGTGAACTTCTTAAGTCATACGTGGGCGAGAACATAATCGCATCACATTTTAACGGTGATATATATACCATGGCTATATATGACCCGTGCGGTCAAAGCTCCGCGGATACAGTAATTGCAAGTATCAGGGGAAGACTTAATGAGCCTCTCGTAATGACTAATGGGGCAGAGGTATCTATATCAATAAGTATTGGTGTGGCTGAATTCCCAGAGGCATCAACATCAGCAATCGAGCTAATTAATATGGCTGAGATTGTTATGTTCAAAGCTAAGAACAAGGGTAATAACCTTACCCAGTACTTCGACCAGCCGGTTATTAATGAATTCATGAATAATCTGGCTATTGAACGTAAGCTGGATAAGGCAATTAAGGAGAACAGATTCTTCTTGTGTTACCAGCCACAGTTTGACACTGCGACTAAGGAGCTTAGAGGTATGGAAGCCCTGGTTCGTTGGAGAGATGAGAATGGGCAGATTATTAGTCCGCTGAAATTCATCTCAATTGCTGAGAGAACTGGTGCCATTATTCCGCTGGGGGATTTCGTGTTGGACAGAGCCCTTAGCGATTATGCCAGATGGACCGAGAGATATGGAGCCAAGGACATTGTACTGTCCATTAATATCTCGGCTATTCAGTTCAAGAGTAAGAACTTTGTCGACAATTTGATTAAGGTTATTAAGAAGTATGAGGTGGATCCTCACAATATAGAACTGGAGCTTACAGAGTCAGTTCTTATTGATGAGATGCAGGATGTTATTGGAAAGATGAATGTACTGAGACAGATGGGAATACGATTCTCTATGGATGATTTCGGTACTGGTTATTCATCACTGTCATACCTGCGTCAGCTGCCAATCGATACTCTTAAGATTGATAAGTCATTCATTGATAATGTTGTTGTTGATGAGCCTACTCGTACAATTGCTGAGTCAATTATTGAACTTAGCGATAAGCTTGGTTTCGAGACAATTGCAGAGGGTGTAGAGGAAGAGATTCAGTACAGCCTTCTAAGAAATATTGGGTGTGGGATTATACAGGGCTACTATTTAGGTAGACCAATGATGGAGAACGATATTGCCGTTCTTTATAAGGAGAGTTAATAGTGCTAATCGGACGTGATTCGGAATTAACTGTGCTAAATGAATATAAGCGTCGTAGTGGCAATCAGGTTATGGTCATGTATGGCCTTAACGGAGTTGGTAAGACTACGCTTGTCAGGGAGTTCATGGAGGATAATACAGGCTGCCTCTTATTTGACTGCAAGCAGGTATTTGAGCGTGAACAGCTGTATCAGTGGAGCAATGTAAGTGAGCTCCCACTTGATATGCCAGAATATCCTGAGTACAGCGATCTGTTCGAGGCCATAGAGACATATTTTGCGGATAATGAGAGCAAGAGTGTTATCGTATTTGATGAATTCCAGTACTTACTTAAGTACTCTAATGACTTTACGAACTCTCTTTTTGATTTCCTGGCTACTGCTAATCAGAACTATTTTGTTATTCTTATCAGCTCATCAATTGAATGGGTTGAGAATTCCATGATCAGTAAGATTGGCCAGAGAGCAAGAGGCATTACTGGTTTCTTCAAGGTTAAGGAGCTTAGCTTTGATGACTTCAGAACTTACTTTACAGGCTTCAGATACGACGAATGTGTAACTGGTTATGCCATACTTGGTGGTATTCCTAAGCTCTGGAAGTATTTCGACAAGGATCAGAGCCTTAAGGACAATATCATTAAGAATATCCTTAATAAGAATGCACCATTGCTTACATATGGCGAGAACTTCGTAGGAAGTGAACTTAGAGAGACAAGTGTATACAGCACAATTCTCTGGGCGTTGGCTAATGGTAAGAATAAGCTTAATGACCTCTTCAACCATACACAGTTCTCAAGAGCCAAGATTAGTGTATATATCAAGAATCTTATGGAATTAGGCTTCGTTAGTAAGGAATTCTCTGTAGATACAGACGGAAGAAGCAACACTCAGAAGGGTGTATATGATATCTGCTGTAACTATGTAGATTTCTCTTACAAGTTCTTATTCCCATATAAGGATGAATTAGATTATAAAGATTCGGTTACATTCTTCAATGAACATATAAGACCAAATCTTAAGAAATATACTTCCAAGTACTTCCCAGGTATATGCAAGGATTACCTGGACAAGGAGAATGCTTACAGCAATCTGCCAATTAAGTATGACCGAATGGGTTCATGGATTGGTAAGGCTGGAACAATTGACTTCGTATGTCGTGACGCTAATAATCACGTACTCATCGCCTTCTGCAATTGGGAGAAGCCAATGATGAGATTCGAGGATTATGAGTGGCTGATGTACTGCTGCAAGCAGGCTAAGATTAAGCCGGATTACATCTATCTGTTCTCAGCAGGAGACTTCGATGATGGAATCAGATTCGCAGCATCAAATAAGAAGAATATAAGATTAGTAACACTGGATGAGCTATAGTGGGTAAGAATCTAATTATTACAGAGAAACCCAGCGTGGCAAGAGAATTCGCCAAGGCTCTGGGTGAGACTATGAGGAATCATGATGGCTACATGGAGTCTGATAATTACGTTATTACATGGTGCGTTGGTCACCTTGTGACAATGTGCTATCCAGACGCATATGACGAAGCTCTTAAGAGATGGAGCTTAGATACGATTCCTTTTATTCCAACTGAATATAAGTATCAGGTTATTGATAATGTTAAGAAGCAGTTCGGTATTATTAAGGGCCTTTTTAACAGAAAAGATATTGATGTTATATATAACGCAGGTGACTCGGGACGAGAAGGAGAATATATCCAGAGACTGGTTAAGCAGGAGGCTGGATGCAATCCTAATGCTGTATGGAAGCGTGTATGGATTGATTCTCAGACTGAGGATGAGATCAGGCGTGGCATAAGAGAAGCCAAGGATATGTCTGAATATGATAACCTGTCTGATGCGGCCTATCTGCGTGCCAAGGAAGACTACTTAATGGGCATCAATTTTTCCCGAGTGCTTACTCTTAAGTATAGCAATCCGGTGAAGAACTTCCTTAAGCAGGATAAGTGTGTTATAAGTGTCGGCCGTGTAATGACCTGTGTACAGGGAATGGTGGTCAATCGTGAACGCGAGATAAGAAGCTTCGTGAAGACACCTTTCTACAAGTTGCAGGCTACATTCACAAGCGGGGATATTAGCTATATTGGTGAATGGAAGCTGACGGAGGACAGCAAGTATAAGGGCTATCCTAATCTCTATAAGGAGAATGGCTTCAAGACCAAGGAGGATGCGGATAAGTTCATTGCTGATCTGCAGCCTTATACCGAGGCTGATATTGTTAAGGTTGAAAAAAAGAAGACGACTAAGAATGCGCCCCTTCTCTACAATCTTGCAGAGCTTCAGAATGACTGTTCCAAGCTATTCAAGATTAGTCCTGATGAGACGCTGAAGATTGCTCAGGAACTGTATGAGCGCAAGATGACGACTTATCCAAGAACTGATGCGAGAGTGCTGTCCAGTGCAGTTGCCAAGGAGATTACTAAGAATCTTAAGGGTCTTGGTAACATTCCGGCCATGAAGCCTTTTGTAGATCACATATTCGAGACCAAGGCTTATGCAGGCCTGTCTAAGTCAAGATATGTCAATGATAAGCAGATTACTGATCACTATGCCATTATTCCAACTGGCCAGGGTCTGAACGCATATAACGGCCTGTCGGCGGATGCCAAGAAGGTATATGAGGTAATCGTTCGCAGATTCCTTAGTATATTCTATCCAGCCGCAGTCTATCAGAAGATTACACTGGAGACCAGGGTTAGTAGCGAGTCATTTTTCTCTAATTATAAGACCCTTCTGGAGGAGGGATATCTTGCGGTGTGCAGGTATTCATTCTCTAAGAAAAAAGATGCAACTGAGGATTCGCCTAAGGATGTGTCTAAGGAGAAGGTCACTGAGGATGAGCTTGAGCAGAATGCTGATGAGGCACTGCAGAGCTTCCTTAATGATGTTAAGAAGGGTACCAGTGTCAATAAGGATGGTATCGATATTAAGGAAGGTGAGACCACGCCGCCTAAGAGATATAATTCCGGTAGTATTATTCTGGCAATGGAGAATGCGGGCCAGTTAATCGAAGATGAGGAGCTGCGTGCTCAGATTAAGGGTAGTGGAATCGGTAC
>DCIU01000028.1:2454-3021 GCA_002317245.1 Lachnospiraceae bacterium UBA1718 | reverse complement strand
AAGAAGACTCAGATTATTACGCCAACACTGCTTGGCGAGATAATATATGAGGTTGTTAATTCGTCTATTAGACCTCTTCTGAATCCAGAGCTTACAGCCAGCTGGGAGAAGGGTCTGACTGGGGTTGCCCAGGGCGAGATTACCAGTGATGAATATATTGTGAAGCTGAATGATTTTGTGAAGCGCAGAACTGATGCTGTTAAAGGTATTAACGTGAATGCGCTGCCTATTAATCAGGTCTTCGGCAATATTAAGAGATATTATGCGTAGGTAACTGCGTTTATAGGAGCAGAAGGTAATGAAGATATATACTGTGACAGATTTGTACTCGCTTAATGAGACAATAGCTAAGGATATATTCCAAGGCGTGACTTATCCATGGGAGGTACTTCCTAAGATTAAGGATTTTATTGTGGAGCTTGGTAATTCGCTTCCAGAGGATATCTACGAGAAGCGCGGCGAGAACGTGTGGATTGCTAAGAGTGCCAAGGTTTTTGATTCAGCCTATATCAATGGTCCATGTATCATTGATGAGGATGCTGAGGTCAGACATTGTGCCTTTATAAG
>DCIU01000028.1:337-2308 GCA_002317245.1 Lachnospiraceae bacterium UBA1718 | reverse complement strand
CATATGGGTGCCGGTTCAATCACTTCTAATGTAAAAAGTGATAAGACTCTGGTTGTTGTCAAGTCGGATGAAGAGCAGATTGAAACTGGACTTAAGAAGTTCGGTGCTATGCTTGGAGATAATGTTGAGGTTGGGTGCAATTCGGTACTTAATCCAGGGTCAGTGTTAGGAAAAGGCTGCAGCGTGTATCCAACAAGCTGCGTAAGGGGTGTAATTCCAGCAAATCACATCTATAAGAGTAAGAGTGAGATTGCTGGCAGAGATTAGTCTATTCAAAGTGATGGAGTAGAGGGTTATGAAGTATTACGATTATCTTGATAATGAAAATGAGAATTTGATTATTAAGGAATTAGCAAGCGATAACGGTGAATCGCTTAATGGTATTATGGCTATCGAGATAGATAACTATAATGTAATCAATGAGATGTTTGGTAAGAATCAGATGGATATTATCAACAAGACTGTATGCAATGTTGTTAATACAACATTCTTCGGTACAGATATTGTTGTCCAGACAAGAGGAGATGAGTTCATCATACTTACTAAGAACATTAGGGAGATTAACAACCTGGAGTTCATAGCTAGTAAGCTTATTTCATCAATTGCCAAGATCTGTGTTATGGATTCCTTCTATCTGACTTCCAGCATTGGTATAGCTATCTATCCATTCCATGGCAAGAGCTATTCTGAACTGAAGGACAGGGCCTATCAGGCAAGAGCAAGAGCTAAGGCTAATGGTAAGAACGTATTCAGAATATATGATTCTGCCCGTACTAAGGCACTTTATCATGATTATGTATTCAATCGCAATCTTTTTGACAAGATTAATGCAAGCGATCAGTTCTTCTCATTTGATATTGATAATAATTTTAAGGATATATGTCTTCATATGTTCCAGGAGGACAGGGATTCATTATCTGCTCTTAACTCTGTATTAGAGCTGACATGCCTCTACCTTGGATTCAACAGAGCATATATGATTGGTTCTCAGACGATTAATGCAGCTCAGAAGAACAAGCTTCGTTATGCAGATGCAGGATATGAGTTCGGCACTATGAGTGCTACAAGAAGTGCACTTCTTAATGATATGCATGCGAGAATAAGAGAGAACTATAAGAGATTATCGCTTATTAATACTGATGACGAGGGCATCGATGAAGAATTGAGATTAACTCTTGAAGATGAGTGCGTATCACAGATTCTCTATTTCCCAGTATACAGAGGCGATACATATATAGCAGCTTTGGTATTCCAGAATATGAGTGATAACATCATTGAGATGTCTCAGGATGAGCTTGACGAACTTGAGGAACAGATGGCTTCAATCACTACATATTTCCTTAATGTTCATAACAAGTATTTCTCTAAGGAGAATTTATCCAAGCTTGATATGTTCGAGTCTATGGATGCTAATGTATATATTATTGATACAGAGACTAATGTTATTGAGTTTGCTAATGATAAGGCGCTTTCTGCATGTACAACTTCCTGCGTAGGGCAGCTGTGTTATCAGTGTCTGGCATCCAGATCAACAGAGTGTGTAGACTGTCCTGCCAAGACAATGGATCCTAATGATCCTAAGGCTCATGCAGCTGGAGATATATATAATTATTCATGCCGTCAGTGGAACAGAGCTATTTATTCTTGGCTTGATACACATGACAATAAGAATAAGGCAATAGTAATTGGTGTCGATGTAAGTGATTACGTTGATATTAGATAATAATTAATTTTCGCTTTAAGGCAAATTAACTCTAGCTTTTTATCTGACATTGTGAGAAAATACCTAATGGTATAAATTTATAATTTATCGAAAGGAGTTTTTACATGATTTATTCAAAAGAAGTCGAAGAAATGTGTAAAGTTACACAGGGCGTTCATCATGGCGCTGCTCCCATCCCTGAAGAGGCAAAATGGGTAAAGTCTAGAGAGATTAAGGACATCTCTGGTTACACACACGGTATTGGCTGG
>DCIU01000028.1:0-326 GCA_002317245.1 Lachnospiraceae bacterium UBA1718 | reverse complement strand
GGCTGGTGTGCTCCACAGCAGGGTGCTTGTAAGCTCTCTTTAAATGTTAAGGAAGGTATCATCCAGGAAGCACTTGTTGAGACAATTGGTTGTTCTGGTATGACACATTCAGCTGCTATGGCATCTGAGATTCTTCCAGGTCTTACAGTATTAGAAGCTCTTAATACAGACCTTGTTTGTGACGCTATCAACACTGCAATGAGAGAGTTATTCCTCCAGATCGTTTACGGACGTACACAGTCTGCATTCTCTGAGGGTGGTCTTGCAATCGGTGCTGGTCTTGAGGATCTTGGTAAGGGTGCTCGTTCAATGGTTGGTACAACATA
>DCIU01000048.1:10252-20064 GCA_002317245.1 Lachnospiraceae bacterium UBA1718 | reverse complement strand
CCTATGGATGAGCGCGTGCTCATCGCTGAGGTGCTGGAGGAACTCGCATAATGCTTTATGCCAATATAATAATTAATATCTCCCATGAAGCGGTTGACCGTCCCTTTACTTATGTAATTCCTGACAGCATGCTGGAGCAGATTCATCCAGGCACCCGTGTCATGGTGCCCTTTGGCAATGGCAATAAGGATAAGATGGGCTATGTCCTTAGCATCACTCCTAATCCTCAGGTGCCCATTGCCAGGCTTAAGGAGATCAGCAGTGTTGTGCTGGAGCAGGATGCTACGGACTCCAAGCTTATTGAGCTTGCAGCCTTCATTAAGGATCAGTATGGCTCCACAATGATTAATGCCCTTAAGACAGTACTTCCCACCAAGAAGGCCTATAAGCCTAAGAAAAAGGTGGAGACGACTGAGACTGATAAGCAGGGGGATATTGAGATCCATCTGAATGAGGCTCAGCAGTCAATTGTGGATGATTTTACAAGTGAGTATGATTCTGGCAAGAGGGGCACATACTTAATCCATGGCATTACTGGCAGCGGTAAGACAGAAGTATATATAGAGTTAATAAGACACGTGGTGGCAGAGGGTAAGCAGGCTATTGTGCTGATTCCTGAGATTGGACTGACATATCAGACCAGGATGAGATTCGCCAGATACTTCGGTGACAGAGTGTCGATTATGAATTCCACACTGGCAGCAGGTGAGAGATACGATCACTGTGAGCGGGCCAAGCGTGGCGAGATAGATGTAATAATAGGACCAAGATCAGCCCTATTTACCCCCTTTAGTAATGTGGGACTGATTGTAATAGATGAGGAGCATGAGGGAACTTATAAGAGTGAGAACATGCCACGTTACCACGCAAGAGAGGTGGCAGAGAAGCTTGCCTCCATGCATGGGGCCAGCCTGATACTGGGCAGTGCCACACCAAGCGTGGATTCCTACTACAGGGCCATGGAGGGGGAGATTAAGCTCTATTCCATGACAGAGCGAGCCCTGGGCAGTGAGCTTCCATCAGTGGAGATTATCGACCTGAGGGAGGAGCTTAAGTCAGGCAATAAGTCAATCTTCTCCGGCAGACTGTCAGAGCTTATGGCTGACAGATTTAATAAGGGTGAGCAGGTAATGCTCTTCCTTAACAGAAGGGGATATGCGGGCTTCGTATCCTGCAGAGCCTGCGGTGAGGTACTGAAGTGCCCACACTGTGATGTATCATTGTCGGAGCATAAGAGAATGGGCAGGATGATATGCCACTACTGTGGATATGAGACACCTATTCCTAAGATATGCCCTAAGTGTGGTTCGAAAGCCATTGCGGGCTTCAGAGCAGGTACAGAGCAGATAGAAGCTGAGGTTAATCGACTTTTCCCTGAGGCTAAGACCCTCAGAATGGATGCAGATACCACCAGACGCAAGGGTGACTATGACAAGATTCTTGGTTCCTTCAAGAAGCATGAAGCTGACGTACTGATTGGTACCCAGATGATTGTAAAGGGACATGACTTCCCGGATGTAACCCTTGTGGGAATAATCGCAGCAGACTTAAGTCTCTACTCGAATGATTACAGAGCTAATGAGAGAACCTTCCAGTTACTTACCCAGGCAGCAGGACGTGCGGGCCGTGGGGGTAAAGCAGGAGAGGTGGTAATTCAGACATACCAGCCAGACCAGTACAGTATTGTGAAGGCTGCAAGCCAGGATTATACAGGCTTCTATGAGGAGGAGATTCTCTATAGAGATATAGCAGGCTATCCGCCTGTGCAGGACATCCTGGCAGTATTAATTGCCGGCAAGGATGAGGACAGGGCCTACTTACTTAGTGAGCAGTTAGTCAATATTGCCAAGATTAACGGTGGATATGCAAGAATTATCGGTCCTGCCAAGGCGGGAATTGGTAAGGTTAATGATGTATACAGATTTGTGTTCTATGTAAAGAGCAAGGATAAGAAGGAGCTCATAGCAATTAAGGATGCAATGGAAGGATACTTGGATAAAGAAAAGACAGACGTAAATGTGTGGTTCGATTTCAACCCAATGAACCCATATTAAGGAGGAGAAATGGCACTTAGACAGATTAGAATTCAGGGCGACCCAGTACTTGAGAAGGTATGTAAGGAGATTAATGAGGTTACTCCAAGAGTACAGGAATTAATCGACGATATGATAGAGACAATGTATGCAGCTAATGGTGTTGGTCTTGCAGCACCTCAGGTAGGTATTCTTAAGAGACTTGTAGTAATTGATGTTACTGGTGACAACCCATATGTAATTATCAATCCTAAGCTCTTAGAGGCTGACGGTGAGCAGACAGGCTACGAAGGCTGCCTCTCACTTCCTGGCAAGAGCGGTATTGTAACAAGACCTAACCACGTTAAGATTGTATACCAGGACGAGAATATGGAGACGCAGGAACTTGAAGGTACAGAGCTCTTAGCCCGTGCCATTATCCATGAGATGGAGCATCTTGATGGTCATATGTATACAGAGAAGGTGGAGGGCGACCTGGTTAATAATGATGAGCTTATGGCTGCCGACACTGATGACGATGAGGAATAGTATTTAATGAAAGTTATTTTTATGGGAACGCCTGATTTCGCGGTAGGAGCGCTTCAGGCAATCATAGATGCTGGCCATGAGGTCACACTGGTAGTTACACAGCCTGACAAGAGCAAGGGCAGGGGCAAGGAGGTAGCCTTCCCACCTGTTAAGGACTGCGCCATTGCTAACGGAATTCCTGTTTTCCAGCCAGTTAAGATTAAGGAGCCGGATGCAGTCCAATATCTCAGAGGCTTTGAGGCGGATATCTTCGTGGTAGCTGCCTTCGGTCAGATTCTCTCCCAGGAGATTCTTGATATGCCGCGTCTTGGCTGCGTGAACATCCATGCCTCACTTCTTCCCAAGTACAGAGGGGCTGCTCCAATTCAGTGGAGTATCTTAGATGGCGAGGAGAAGACAGGTGTCACAATCATGCAGATGAATGCTGGCCTTGATACAGGTGATATTCTTCTGGTAAAAGAATATGCGATTAAGCCTACGGATACCGGAGAGAGTCTCTTTGATACATTGGCTATCCTCGGAAGCCAGGCAATTGTAGAGGCACTTCCATTACTTGAGGCAGGCAAGCTTACTCCTATTCCTCAGGATAATGAGGCAAGTACCTATGCCAAGATGTTAAAGAAGGACATGGGACGCATTGACTGGACCTGGGATGCAGAGAAGATTGAGAGATATGTACGTGGCCTTAATTCATGGCCAAGTGCCTATACATACCTTCAGGGTAAGACACTTAAGATATGGGAGTCAGAGGTTGTGGACTCTGCTCCAGGAGCTATTGATTCTAAGAGACCGGGAACTGTTGTTGCTGTAGATAAGAAGAGTATCTATGTGGCATGCGGCAGCAGACTTCTTAAGATTACCAACCTTCAGCTAGAGGGTAAGAAGAGAATGGATGTATCAGCCTTCCTTCTTGGCTTCCACATTAATCCTGGAGAAGTACTGGATGAACAATAATACTGTAAATATTCGTGAGCTTGTAGCGGAGATTCTGCTTAGCATCGACAAGGGTGAAGAGCACAGTCATATCTTACTTAAGAATGTGCTTGATAAGTATGATTATCTGCCACAGGCTGATAAGAACTTCATTAAGAGGGTAGTGAATGGTACCCTGGAGCGCAGAGTAACTATTGATTATATTATTAATCATTTCTCCAAGACTCCAGTTAACAAGATGAAGCCCTTCATCCGTAATCTGGTCAGAATGAGTATCTATCAGATTATATATATGGATAAGGTTCCTGATTCTGCAGTATGTAATGAGGCAGTTAAGCTTGCAGGCAAGCGAGGCTTCAGGGGACTGCAGGGATTCGTTAACGGACTGCTTCGTGGTGTCGCAAGAGGCTATAAGGAAGTCATGGAGACTATTAATTCGGATTCCTTCATGGCAGATGATCCTGTGGCAGCAATCAGTATTAGCTGCTCTGCACCAGAGCTTATTGTTAAGAGCATGGTGGAGGACTACGGCGTAGACGTAACTAAGAAGGCCTTGGTGGCTTCTCTTGATACTAAGAAGATCTATGTAAGAATAGACCAGACTCTTGATGAATCCCAGATTAAGCTAATTACTGATGAGTGGGACGCTAATAATATCAGATATACTAAGAGTAGTCTACTTCCATATGCATATGGACTAGAGGGCGCTGATAAGTTAGGCAGGCTTGAATTCTTTAAGTCGGGTGCCTACACAGTACAGGATGTCAGCAGCATGATGGTAGCTGAGCTTTCTGGCATTAAGGCTGGTGATAATATTCTGGATATATGTGCGGCTCCCGGAGGCAAGAGCTTACATGCAGCTAACAAGCTGAAGGCAGCAGAGGCCTCATATGAGGGAAGACCCGGGCTTGTAATTAGTCGTGACGTATCTGATTACAAGGTTAATCTAATAGAAGAGAATATAGACAGATTACAGGCTGATAATATTGATACAGAGGTATGGGATGCAAGGGAATATGACCAGTCCATGGAAGAGTGGGCAGACGTCGTAATAGCGGATGTCCCATGCTCCGGCTTCGGCGTAATAGGACGTAAGCCTGATATCAAGTATAACCTTACAGCAGAAGGCCTTGATTCGTTAATAGACCTTCAGAGACAGATAATAGATAATGCCCTGAAGTATGTTAAGAAGGGTGGAACCCTTATGTTCTCCACATGCACCATGAGGAAGCGTGAGAACGATGAGAACAGGGATTATATACTAAGTAGCGGCAATTTTACCTTAGTAAGAGAAGAGCAGTTATTCATAACAGATGAGACTGATGGCTTCTATATTGCCAGATTCACTAAGAATTAATGGATATTAAATCACTTAATAAGGAAGAACTGAAGAATGAATTATCATCCCTTGGGCTGCCTAAGTTCAGGTCGGATCAGATATATCAGTGGATGCATGTGAAGCTTGTTACAAGCTACGATGAGATGACTAATATATCCAAGGATCTGAGAGCAAAGCTTGAGGCGGAGTATCCACTTACCACCATTACTATGGAGAGGGTGCAGGAGTCCCAGATTGACGGCACTAAGAAATTCCTTTTCGCTCTGCCGGATGGCAATCTGGTGGAGAGTGTGTTCATGAGATATAAGCATGGCAACAGCGTATGTATCTCATCACAGGTAGGCTGTAAGATGGGATGTAAGTTCTGTGCTTCAACTCTGGATGGATGGGAGAGGAATCTTCTTCCTTCGGAGATGCTTGAGCAGATATATGCCATTACCAGAATCACTGGGGAGAGAGTATCCAATGTGGTGGTTATGGGTACTGGTGAACCCATGGATAACTATGAGAATCTTGTTAAGTTCTACAGGATGCTCACAGACGAAAACGGCCTCAATATATCCGGAAGGAATGTGACTGTATCTACCTGTGGACTTGTTCCAATGATGAAGAGATTAGCAGATGAGGATCTTAATCTGACCCTGGCTCTGTCCCTTCACGCAACCACGGATGAGAAGAGAAGGACACTGATGCCAATAGCCAATACCTACTCCATTGAGGAGCTTATGGAGGCCTGTATATACTACTTCAAGCAGACTGGAAGACGTATTACCTTCGAGTATAGTCTGGTGGGAGGAGTCAACGATACTAAGACTGACGCAGAGGAATTAGTGGCATTGGCAAAGCGTACACACGCCCATGTTAACCTGATTCCGGTCAACCCGATTAAGGAGAGAGACTACGTCAGAAGCGGGGGTGAGGCCATTGCCGCCTTCAAAAATAAACTTGAAAAAAACGGAATAAATGTTACTATTAGAAGAGAAATGGGGCAGGACATTGATGGAGCTTGCGGTCAGCTTCGCAGGAGGAAGTTGAGCGAGGGCTAATTTATTATGTCCTGTAATGTGATTTTTAATGATTAAATCTTTTTCACTTACCGATATCGGTATGAAGAGAAAATTGAATCAGGACTATGTGTATGCTTCAGAGAATGCAGTCGGACCATTGTCCAATCTGTTCCTTGTAGCAGATGGTATGGGTGGCCATCAGGCTGGTGACTACGCTTCGAAGTGTGCAATAGAGACTATAGTAGATTACATTGAGTCTTCTCCAGATACAGAACCAATTCCTGTATTAGAGAAGGCTATTCGTCGTGCTAATACAGTCGTCAGAGTTTTTTCTCAGACTGACGAGAACTTGAAGGGTATGGGCACCACAGTTGTAGCCGCTACTATCCAGGGGGATAAGATGTGCGTTGCCAATGTGGGAGACAGCCGCCTGTATGTAGTAGGAGACAGAGAGATTAAGCAGATTACAAGAGACCATTCATGGGTCGAGGAGATGGTGAGAAGAGGAGGCATCAAGCGCGAACAGGCAAGGCTGCATCCTGACAAGAACATCATCACCAGGGCAATTGGTGTACAGGAGGATCTGGATGTAGACTTCTTCAAGGTTACACTTAAGCCAGGGGATATCGTGCTTATGTGCTCTGATGGTCTTACTAACATGCTTGAAGATGAAGAGATACGAATGATTCTGCAGGGACAGAGGGATCTGGTTGAGAAGGCAGAGTGCCTTATCGCAGCAGCCAATAACAATGGTGGTAAGGACAACATAGCAGTTGTACTTGTTGATCCCGGTCTGTAAGAGGAAGTTAGATAGATGATAAAGTTAGGAATGATGCTGGGAGATCGTTACGAGATCCTGGATAAAATTGGAACCGGCGGAATGTCGGATGTATATAAGGGCAAGGACCACAAGTTAAGCAGACCAGTAGCTGTTAAGGTACTTAAGCAGGAATTTTCTGAGAATGCTAATTTTGTGTCCAAATTCCGTACTGAGGCTCAGGCCGCAGCAGGAATGATGCATCCTAATATCGTTAACGTATATGACGTTGGTGAGGAAGGCGGAATTCATTACATAGTAATGGAGCTTGTTGAGGGTATTACTCTTAAGAAGTACATTGAGAAGAAGTCACGCCTCTCTGTTAAGGAAGCAGTTAGTATTGCTATCCAGGTATGTATGGGTATTGAGGCAGCTCATAACACCCATATTATTCACAGAGATATTAAGCCACAGAATATTATGATCTCCAAGGATGGTAAGGTTAAGGTTACAGACTTCGGTATTGCCAAGGCTGTTAGCTCTAATACTATTACCTCCAATGTAATGGGATCTGTCCACTATACATCACCAGAGCAGGCAAGAGGTGGATATTCAGATGAGAAAAGTGATATCTACTCACTTGGTATCACTCTCTTTGAGATGCTCACCGGGCGCGTACCATTCAATGGTGAGACTACAGTAGCAATTGCTATTAAGCATATTCAGGAGCCAATGCCATCACCTAGAGTCTATATTCCAGAGGTTCCAATAAGTGTTGAGCAGATAGTACTTAAGTGTACTCAGAAGAGTCCGGACAGAAGATACCAGAGCATGAGTGAACTGTCTGATGACCTTAAGAGATCACTTATGACTCCTGATGAGGATTTCGTTAAGATTGCTAATCCTGATGAGGAGGCAGCAACACGTGCTATTACTGATGAAGAACTTGATCAGGTTAGTGGAAGAGTTCGCACCAGGGAAGCTGTAGAAGACCCGTATGCAGTAAGAGTCAACAGACAGGCTCCAAGCAAGGGTAATGGCAGCAAGAAGGCGGCTGGTAAGAAGCCATCATCTGGCAAGCAGTCATCTAAGAATTCTGGCAGAAGACCTGACCAGTATTCTAACAATCGTAAGGGTTCTAATAAGAAATCTGCTTCCGATGAGGACAGAGCGGAGAAGATTACAACAATTGCAGCTATTATTGCAGCTGTAATAATTGGTCTTATTGTTATATTTGTTGTTGGCAAGGCCTTCGGAATATTTAGCTTTGGCAAGAATATTAAGGATAGCGAGAGCGGTTCTATTATTTCTACAGAGAACAATGATTCCAAGGGTGAGGGTGAGAATACAGTTAATGAAGATGACCTTGATGCTAATCAGGCCCTTGTTCCAGATGTTCATGGACTGTCTTATGCGGCAGCGGTAGTTACTCTTGAGAAGGAAGGCTACACAGTTGAGAAGGTAGAGGTTCCAAGTGATAGTGTTACCAAGGGTAATGTAGTTGACCAGTTACCAGCTGCAGGGGAAGTAGTCACGCGTGGCAGCCAGATTACATTATCTATAAGTACTGGACCGAGTATATCTAAGGTTCATGTTCCTAACTTGTTAGGCCTTGATCCTATGGATGCTACAGCAGTACTTGTTGAGGCTGGACTTCAGGCAGGATCCATTGAAGAGACTACTAATCCAGATGCCAGTCTTGTAGACAAGATCTGTTACCAGAGCTATACAGCTGACTCAGCTGTTGATGCTGGTACTAAGATTGACATGAAGGTAAGTACCGGTGTTGGTACTATCACATACAGCTATGTTGGCAATGTTGAGAGCCCAGCCCTTGAGGATGGTGACTACTCGAGTGGTACTTCATGTACCATCATTGTTAATGCAGCTAATGGTACTGAGCTTAAGAGAGAGACTACATCTTCCTTCCCAGTATCAATGAATATCTCAGGTATAGCTGACTGTGATTCAGGTACTGTTAATATTATCTATACAGTCACAATACCAGGATCTACAACCACCAACGAGGATGGAGAGGTTGTTGACATCCCTTCTGTTTCAGAAGAGAGAACTATCGTAAGAACTGTAACATTTACTCAGGAACAACAATAGGTATTTATGCAGGGTAAAATCATACGAGGAATTGCTGGCTTCTATTATGTACATAATGGAAGCCATATTTATGAGTGTAAGGCAAAGGGAATATTCCGTAAGGATGGCATCAAGCCTCTAGTGGGGGACAATGTTGTCCTTGAGGTGCTTGATGAAGAGAAGCTCCTTGGTAATATCATTAGTATCCTGCCAAGAAGCAGCGAGATTATAAGACCAGCTGTGGCCAATGTTGACCAGGCCATGATTATCTTCGCTATTCAGAAGCCGGACCCTAACTTCAATCTGCTTGACCGCTTCATAATATATATGGAACAGAAAAATCTTCCATGCATCATCTGCTTCAATAAGCAGGATATTGCCTCAGAGGAAGAGAAGGCTGCAATAGCCAGCGCCTATGAGGGCTCAGGCTGTCAGGTACTATTCGCATCTGCTCTTGAGGAGGATGGCCTTGAAGAGATAAGGAAGGTGCTTAAGGGCAAGACTACGACAGTAGCTGGACCTAGTGGTGTGGGCAAGAGCAGTCTTATTAATAAGCTGCAGACCGGCACCTATATGGAGACGGGTTCCATCAGCGTGAAGATTGAGCGTGGTAAGCATACTACACGCCACTCAGAGATGATAGCCATTGACGAGGATACATACATTCTCGATACCCCGGGATTCAGTTCCCTTCAACTTTTTGATGTGGAGAAGAATACCCTTAAGGATTATTATAGAGAATTCGACGATTATTCTGACCAGTGCAGGTTCTTAGACTGTATTCATCAGAACGAGCCTGACTGCGGCGTCAAGAGGGCAGTGGATGAGGGCAGGATCAGTAAGATTAGATACGAGAATTATCTTCTATTACTGGATGAGCTTGCTAACAGGCGTCAGTATTAGCCTGTATATATGAGGGGATTACTGGGTGCCTGTATATATGAGGGGATTACTGGGTTGACAAATTATAACTATGTAATTATAGTATTATTTAGTTTAGGGCTTACTTTATCACTATAAAGCGTTGGTGTATTAGAGCCCGGAGGAGGAAAAATTATGAAAATGAGAAAAATTATGGCACTTGGCCTTGCTATCGCTATGATGGTAGCAATGGTTGGTTGTGG
>DCIU01000048.1:0-10118 GCA_002317245.1 Lachnospiraceae bacterium UBA1718 | reverse complement strand
CAGAGTCTTATACAGTTGGTATCTGTCAGCTTGTTCAGCATCCAGCACTTGATGCTGCAACACAGGGATTTGAGGATGCACTTAAGGCTCAGCTTGGTGATGCAGTAACATTCGATTACCAGGATGCTTCTGGTGAGTCAGCTAACTGTGCAACAATCGTTAACGGATTTGTAGCATCAAACGTTGATCTTATTATGACTAATGCAACAGCTCCACTTCAGGCAGCAGCATCTGCAACAGCAGATATTCCAATCCTTGGAACATCAGTTACAGATTACGCTACAGCACTTGAGATCGCTGATTGGACAGGAGTAGTTGGTGGCAATATTTCTGGTACATCAGATCTTGCTCCACTTGATCAGCAGGCAGCTATGTTAAATGAGCTTTTCCCAGATGCTAAGAAGGTTGGTCTTCTCTACTGTTCAGCTGAGCCTAACTCAGTTTACCAGTGTACAGAGATGGAGAAGTTCCTTAAGGACTATGGCTACGAAGTAGAGTGGTGTGCATTCACAGATACTAACGATGTTGCTTCAGTTACACAGGCAGCAGCAGATTCTTGTGACGTACTTTACATCCCAACAGATAACACAGCAGCAGCTAATACAGAGGCTATTGCTAATATCGTAATCCCAGCTAAGGTTCCAGTAATCGCTGGTGAGGAAGGTATCTGTTCAGGTTGTGGTGTGGCTACACTTTCAATCAGCTACTATGACCTTGGTTATGCAACAGGTCTTATGGCAACTAAGGTTCTTTACGCTGGTGAGGATATTTCACAGATGCCTGTTGAGTATGCTCCAAACGTAACTAAGGAGTACAATGCAGCTAACTGTGAGGCACTTGGAATTACAGTTCCAGACGATTACACAGCTATTGCAGAATAATTTGGCAATTTGCTATAATAACTGCTTGGGGTGTATCCCCAGGCAGTTTATTTTTATTTATTGGTACGGAGGAGATTATGGGATTCTTAACAGGACTACTGAATTCTATGCCGGGAGCTATATCACAGGGTATGATCTGGGGTATTATGGCAATCGGTGTATATATTACATTCAGAATACTTGATGTCGCAGACCTTACTGTTGACGGATCATTATGTACAGGAGGAGCTACATGTGTAATTCTTACACTTAATGGTGTGCCAATGGCAGCAGCTCTTTTGATTTCATTTATTGTTGGTCTGCTTACAGGTCTTGCAACTGGCGTGCTTCATACCAAGTTTGGTATTCCGGCTATCTTAGCTGGTATCCTTACTCAGTTAGGACTCTATTCTATTAACCTTCATATAATGGGTTATGGTACAGATAATGGCAGCAAGTCTAACCTTCCTATCAGTGTTGACAAGTACAGCTTACTTGTATCAGCAAGATATGTTAGAGAGTTATCCCTTCGCAATCCTGTATTAATTCTCATTCCTTTTATACTGATTATTATTGGTATTCTCTACTGGTTCTTCGGAACAGAGATTGGAGCATCCCTTCGTGCAACAGGTGCCAACCAGAATATGGCAAGAGCACAGGGTATTAACACAGACTTAACAATAGTAATGGGACTTATGCTTTCTAATGGTCTTGTAGCTTTATCAGGAGCATTACTTGCACAGTACCAGGGATTCTCAGATGTAAATATGGGACGTGGTGCTATCGTAATCGGCCTTGCAGCAGTTATTATTGCAGAGGTTGTATTCGGCAAAATCTTCAGGAACTTCTTCCTTAAGATGGTTGGCTGTGTATGCGGTGCTATTATCTACTACGTTGTTATCCAGATCGTTCTTCGTCTTGGATTATCAACAGATGACCTTAAGCTCTTATCAGCACTTGTAGTTGCACTCTTCCTTGCAATTCCTTACTGGAAGGGCAAGCTCTCAGCCAAGAGTGTTAAGAAGGGAGGCAACTAATATGTTAGAGATTAGAGATATTTATAAGACATTTAACCCTGGAACAGTTAATGAGAAGAAGGCCCTTAACGGACTTTCACTTAAACTTGAAGAGGGTGATTTCGTAACAGTAATCGGTGGTAATGGTGCAGGTAAGAGTACTATGCTTAATGCTATTGCAGGTGTATGGGGACTTGATGCCGGACAGATTATTATCGACGGAGAGGATGTAACTAATCTTCCAGAACATAAGAGGGCAGCGGTTATTGGACGTGTATTCCAGGATCCAATGATGGGAACAGCTCCTACAATGCAGATTGATGAGAACCTTGCCCTTGCTAAGAGAAGAGGCAAGAAGAGAGGCCTCAAGGCTAACTTGAGTAAGGCAGATGCTGACGAGTTCAAGGTGATGCTTCAGATTCTTGATCTTGGACTGGAAGACAGACTTACAAGCAAGGTTGGCTTGCTTTCGGGTGGACAGAGGCAGGCACTTACACTTCTTATGGCTACACTTGAGAAGCCTAAGGTATTGCTTCTTGATGAGCACACAGCAGCCCTTGACCCTAAGACGGCAGCTAAGGTATTAGAGGCTACAGAGCTTGTTGTTGAGAAGGACAATCTTACAACTATCATGATTACCCATAATATGAAGGATGCCATTGCTCATGGTAACAGACTTGTCATGATGAATGATGGTAAGATCATCCTTGATATCAGAGGTGAGGAGAAGAAGAAGCTCACAGTTGAATCTCTTCTTCATGAGTTCGAGAAGGTCAGCGGACAGGAATTTACATCTGATTCAGCTATTCTTGGATAATCAGATAACCAGATAGATGCTTATACAAACAGAACGCTTCTTATAGACAGTAAGAGGCGTTCTGTTTTATTATAGAAAGAGGTGAATACTGTTTGGCATGGTAAAGCGATAGGGCAGTAAAGCCGTGTATGTAAGAAAGGAAGAATTAATTGTGAAGAAACTCATGCTTGGCAATGAAGCTATTGCCAGAGGATTGTATGAAGCAGGTGTAGAAGTAGTATCAAGCTACCCTGGAACACCATCTACAGAGATTACAGAGTTCGCAGCTAAATATGATGAGATTTACTGTGAATGGGCACCTAATGAGAAGGTTGCCACAGAGGTTGCATTTGGTGCAGCTCTTAGGGGAGTAAGAAGTGCCTGTGCAATGAAGCACGTTGGACTTAATGTTGCAGCAGATCCACTGTTTACACTTTCATATACAGGTGTTAACGGAGGAATGATTATATTCGTAGCAGATGACCCTGCAATGCATTCATCTCAGAACGAGCAGGATTCAAGACATTATGCAATCGCTGCCAAGGTTCCTATGCTTGAGCCAGCTGATTCAACAGAAGCTAAGGAATTCGTTAAGGAAGCATACAGAATATCAGAGGAGTATGACACTCCAGTGCTTGTTCGTATGTGTACAAGAATTGCTCATTCACAGAGCTCAGTAGAGTTATGTGAGAGAGAGGTTAGAGAGCTTCCAGCATATGAGAAGAATCCACAGAAGTATGTAATGGCACCAGCTAATGCTATCCGCCGCCATCCATTCGTAGAAGAGAGATGCGAGAAGTTATCTAAGCTTGGTGAGACTTCTTTCCTGAACCGCGTAGAGATGGGAGATACTAAGATTGGTATCATCACATCTGGTACCTGCTATCAGTATGTTAAGGAAGTATTCGGAGATTCAGTATCAGTGCTGAAGCTTGGTCTGGTTAATCCGCTTCCAGTAGATATTATTAAGAAATTCGCTTCAGATGTTGAGAAGTTATATGTAATTGAAGAGCTTGATGGAATCATCGAGAGCCATGTTAAGAACATGGGTATTGAGTGTATGGGTAAGGAGATGTTCCCACCTATTGGCGAGTACAGTCAGGCAACAATCAGAAAGGCCTTCGGTCTTGAGTGTCCTGAGTGTGTATCTGCTGATTCAGATATCCCAGTTCGTCCACCAGTAATGTGTGCAGGCTGCCCTCACAGAGGTCTCTTCTATACACTTGCCAAGAATAAGATTACAGTACTTGGTGATATTGGATGCTATACACTTGGTAGTGCTGCTCCATTATTTGCTATGGATTCTACCCTCTGTATGGGTGCTTCTGTATCAGGTATTCATGGATTCAACAAGGCAGGTGGTGAGGATTCTGCCAAGAAGACTGTTGCTGTAATCGGTGATTCGACATTTATGCATTCTGGAATTACAGGACTTGTTAATATTGCTTATAACAATTCTAATTCGACAGTTATTATCGTTGATAACTCAATTACAGGTATGACAGGCCATCAGCAGAACCCTACAACAGGTTACAACATTAAGGGTGAGCCTGCTGCAGCTGTTAATCTTGAGGAGCTCTGTCATGCGGTTGGTATTAAGAGAGTAAGAGTGGTTGATCCATATAACCTTAAGGAAGCTGAGGAGGCTGTTCTTGAGGAGCTTGCTGTTTCGGAGCCATCTGTAATTATTTCAAGACGTCCTTGTATGTTACTTAAGTATGTTAAGGCTAAGCCACCAGTTAAGGTTAACTGTGATAAGTGTGTAGGCTGTAAGATGTGTCTTAAGCTCGGATGCCCAGCTATCTCATATAAGAATGGTAAGGCAGAAGTAGACTATACACAGTGTGTTGGCTGCGGAGTATGTACACAGCTCTGTAAGCTTGGTGCAATCGAGGAGAATTAATGATGGAGACTAAGAATGTAATGATCGTAGGCGTCGGCGGTCAGGGAAGCCTTCTTGCCAGTAAGCTCTTAGGAGTATTACTTACTGATGAGGGATTCGACGTTAAGGTTAGTGAAGTTCACGGAATGAGCCAGAGAGGTGGTTCCGTTGTAACATATGTAAGATTTGGTGATAAGGTTTATTCACCAATTATCGCTGAAGGCGAAGCAGACTACATCATTTCCTTTGAGAAGATTGAGGCTGCAAGATATGCCAAGTGCCTTAAGAAGGATGGCAAGATTATTGTGAATTCACAGTCAATCGATCCAATGCCTGTTATTATTGGTACTGCAACTTATCCAGAGGGGGTACTGGATGAGCTTAAGGGTAAGGGAGTATTCGTTGACGAGTTCGATGCATTGGCACTAGCAGAGCAGGCAGGCAATGTTAAGTCGGCTAATATTGTACTTATGGGAAGATTAGCTAAGTACTTCGATATCGATTACGACAAGTGGATTGAGGCAATTAAGAATACTGTTAAGCCACAGTTCGTTGACATTAATATTAAAGCTTTCGAGCTTGGATATAACTACTAATTAATATGCAAAGGGAAAGGGTTAGCAAAATGGGAAATTACTACCAGCCAGAGATTGAGACTGCACCTAGAGAGCAGATTATCGCAATCCAGAACGAGAAGCTTCAGAAGCAGATTAAGCATGTCTATGAGAACGTAGAATACTACAGAAACCTCATGGATGAGAAGGGCGTTAAGCCAGAAGATATTAAGACTATCGATGATATCAAGAAGCTTCCATTCTTAACAAAGGCAGATCTTAGAGATGCTTATCCATACGGATTATTAGGTACAGATCTTAAGGACTGCGTAAGAATTCAGTCTACATCAGGTACAACAGGTAAGAGAGTAGTTGCATTCTATACACAGCATGATATTGACCTCTGGGAAGAGTGCTGCGCAAGAGCTATTGTAGCTGTTGGCGGAACTAACGAGGATGTATGTCAGGTATGTTACGGATACGGTCTGTTCACAGGCGGTCCTGGACTTAATGGCGGTTCTCACAAGGTTGGATGTCTTACACTTCCGATGTCTTCAGGTAATACAGATCGTCAGATTCAGTTCATGATGGATCTTGGTTCAACAATTATCTGCTGTACACCTTCATACGCTGCATTCATCGGCGAGTCGCTTGCTGAGAAGGGTTACAAGCCAGAGGATAACAAGCTTAAGGCAGGTATCTTTGGTGCAGAGCCATGGACAGAAGAGATGAGACAGAGTATCCAGAAGAGTCTTGGCATTAAGGCATACGATATCTATGGTCTTACAGAGACAAGTGGTCCTGGTGTTTCCTTCGAGTGTGAGGAGCAGACAGGTATGCACATCAATGAAGATCATTTCTATGCTGAGATTATTGATCCAGATACAGGAGAGGTTCTTCCAGAGGGCGAGAAGGGTGAGCTTGTATTCACAGCTCTCGATAAGGAAGCTTTCCCACTCTTAAGATACAGAACAAGAGATATCTGTGTACTTACAAGAAAGAAGTGCTCATGTGGTAGAACACATGTTAAGATGTCTAAGCCAATGGGAAGAAGTGATGATATGCTCATCATTCGTGGTGTTAACGTATTCCCAAGCCAGATAGAGACAGTTCTTCTTAATGAGGGATATACACCTAACTACCAGATTATCGTTGATCGTAAGAACAACACTGATACACTTGATATTAACATCGAGCTTGCTCCAGAGCAGATGTCTGATAAGGTATCTGATATTGAAGCAATGGAGAAGGCACTTGAGGGTGCTATGCGTACTATGTTAGGAATTGGACCTAAATGCCACCTTGTTGCTCCTAAGTCAATCGTTAGAAGCGAAGGCAAGGCTGTACGTGTAATTGATAATCGTAAGCTTCATGATTAATTAGTTGGTTGACCCTTAGGGGACTATCTTGGAGATTTTTTGGTTCGCCTTATGGGGAATCAGATTGGAGGGAATATGGCAATTAAGCAGCTTTCAGTTTTTTTGGAAAATAAGCAGGGTCAGTTATCAGAGGCAGTTAAGACTATCGCTGAGGCTGGTATTGATATTCGTGCACTTAGCATTGGTGAGTCAAGAGATTTCGGTATCTTAAGACTTATTGTATCTGACACTAACAAGGCTAAGGCAGTTCTTGGAGATACAATCTGCAAGACTACAGATGTCATCGCAGTTAAGATGGATGACAATGCAGGAGCGCTCTGCGAAGTACTTAAGGTATTCGATGAGGCTAAGATTAATGTTGAGTATTCATATGCATTCACATCTAAGGATCTTGGCGCATATGTTGTATTCAGAGTTGATGATGTAGCAACAGCTGAGAAGGTTCTTCTTGAGAAGGGTGTTAAGCTCATTGTTAAGGATGATATCTAAAGGATAAGTTTCCAGAATAATTAGTAATCAGGCGTCTCCACTTCGGTGGGGACGCTTTTTTATGTGTTTTCGAGTTCGCCGTAAGCCTGATAGGGCAAACGGCCAATGAGGCTTATTCAACCAAATTGGCATGAACAATTTCGGCTAGTTTACCATAGTCAAAAGGTACTACAAATGATATAATTAAAATACTACTATGCAATATTTAGCAGGGGGGAAGGGACCGCAAAATGGGTGATGTAAGAATACTTGAAATCAAGCAGAGTGTGTTCGCAGATAACGACGCACAGGCTGATAAGCTTAGAGCAGAGAATAAGGAGAAGAAGCTGTTCCTGCTTAACCTTATGTCGTCTCCAGGATCTGGTAAGACAACAACTCTTATGAGAACAATTGAGGCGCTTAAGGATGATATTAAGATTGGTGTAATGGAGGCAGATATTGACTCTGATGTAGATGCAATTAAGATTGCTACAACAGGCGTTAAGGCTATTCAGCTTCATACAGGTGGTATGTGCCATCTTGATGCAGCCATGACAAGACAGGGACTTGAAGGATTAGAGACAGGTGAGCTTGACCTGGCAATCTTAGAGAATGTCGGTAATCTGGTATGTCCAGCAGAGTTCGATACAGGTGCCAGCAAGAATGCTATGATTCTCTCAGTACCAGAGGGACATGATAAGCCACTTAAGTATCCATTAATGTTCTCTATCTGCGATGTAGTACTGGTTAACAAGATAGATGTAATGCCTTACTTCGACTTCGACTTGGAGCTCTGTAAGGAATATGTTAAGAAGAGAAACCCTAATGCAATCGTGATTCCAATCTGTGCCAAGACTGGAGAAGGAATTGACGAGTGGGCAGGATGGCTGAAAAACCAGGTAGAAGAGTGGCAGAAGTAGACGGGGGGGAATATGGCAAGAGAATTAGATAAAGAATTATATCCTGAATATGAATATCCTAAGTTCGAAGCAGATCCTAATGAGAAGCTTCGCGAGCCAATTGCCAAGTTAGGCAAGCTGGTTACAGACCGAGTTCCACAGAAGTTAGGTCTTGAGAAGATTACAGTTAATGATCCGGAGTATCTTGGATTATCAAGAGTGGTTACGGATGAAGAGGCTGAGATCGCCCTTAAGATGGGTGTCAGAAAGCCTAAGACTCTTGAAGATATGGTTAAGTTGACTGGCATGGAGGCTACTAAACTGGAGCCAATGCTTGAAGAGATGTCAAGGAAGGGACTCTTAGAGTACAACTGGGAGAACCCTGGCAGAACCAAGCAGTATATCCTTCCAATGTATGTTCCAGGTTCGGCTGAGTTCTTCAACATGAACAGCCATATTCTTGATGAGCATCCTGAGATGGGTACATTCTTCGAGAGAATGTCACGTCTTCCACTTGAGAAGATCACTCCATTCGTTCCAGAGGGTGGTGCAGGTATTGGAATGCATGTCATCCCTGTTGAGAAGGCTATCTCCATGGGACAGGAGGCTGTAGACCTTGAGAAGATATCCTTCTGGCTTGAGAAGTATGAAGGCAAGTATGCCAAGAGTCCATGTTCATGCCGTAGATCAAGACTCACTCATAATGAAGGCTGCGGCGATGACCCAGAGGGCTGGTGTATAGCTGTTGGTGACATGGCTGACTATGTTGTGGAGACACAGAAGGACGGCGTATATATCACTAAGGAAGAGGCCCTTGAGATATTCAAGGCGGCTGAGGACAACGGCTTTGTTCATCAGATTACCAATATTGATGGCAAGGACAAGATCTTCGCTATCTGTAACTGTAACGTCAATGTGTGTTATGCCCTTCGTACATCCCAGCTCTTCAACACTCCTAATATGTCGCGTTCAGCCTATGTGGCTCATGTTGACAGGTCCAAGTGCGTTGCCTGTGGTAAGTGTGTTGAGTTCTGCCCGGCTGGTGCTGTTAAGCTTGGCCAGAAGCTGTGCAAGAAGGATGGAACTGAGGTTGCATATCCTAAGATGCCGCTTCCAACAGAGCAGAAGTGGGGCGAGCATATGTGGACTCATAACTACAGAGATATTAACCGTATCAACTGTTATGACACAGGTACTGCTCCATGTAAAACTGCCTGCCCTGCACATATCGCTATTCAGGGATATCTTAAGAAGGCTAATGAGGGTAAGTATGCAGAGGCACTGGCACTTATTAAGAAGGATAATCCACTCCCAGCAATATGTGGACGTATCTGTAATAAGAGATGTGAGGATGCATGTACAAGAGGCACAATTGACGAGGCTGTAGCTATCGATAATGTTAAGAGATTCGTTGCTGAGCAGGATCTTAAGGCTGAGACCCGTTACATCCCTGAGAAGACTATTCCATCACTTCGTGGTGAGTTCACAGAGAAGATTGCCATTATTGGTGCAGGTCCTGCTGGTCTCTCATGTGCATATTACCTTGCACTTATGGGTTACAGACCAACAATATTCGAGAAGAATTCAAGACCTGGTGGAATGCTTATGTATGGTATTCCTTCATTCAAGCTTGAGAAGGACCTCATTGAGGCTGAGATAGAAGTAATTAAGGCTCTTGGCGTAGAGATTAAGTGTGGCGTAGAGGTTGGTAAGGATATCACTCTTGACGAGCTTCGTACCCAGGGATACAAGGGCTTCTATGCGGCTATTGGATGTCAGGCAGGAAGAAAGCCTGGTATCGAGGGTCAGGATGCCGAAGGCGCTTACTCAGCAGTAGAGTTCTTAAAAGAGACTGCAACTAAGGAATCCTTCGACCTTACAGGTGATGTAGTAGTCGTAGGTGGTGGTAATGTTGCCATTGATGCTGCAAGAACTGCTGTCAGATGTACTAAGGGTAAGGTATCAATGTTCTGCTTGGAGAGCAGAGATAAGATGCCAGCCAGCAAGGATGAGATCTTCGACGCAGAGGCTGAGAATATTACAATCAACAACAGCTGGGGACCTAAGGAAGTACTCACTGAGGACGGCAAGGTTACAGGCGTTGTATTCAAGAAGTGTATCAGTGTATTTGATGAGAATGGCAGATTCGCTCCTGCTTATGATGAGAACGAGACTGTAACGGTTCCATGTACTCAGGTGGTATTCTCTGTTGGCCAGGGTATCGACTGGGGACAGATGCTTGAGGGTGAGAAGGTAGAGCTCAG
>DCIU01000023.1 GCA_002317245.1 Lachnospiraceae bacterium UBA1718 | reverse complement strand
TCTATGAAGAGGATAAGATCAGAGTTCTTCCGGAATCCTGGAGAAGAAGATACTTCAGACAGTTAGGTGAAGGCGGAGATTATGAGGCCACCAGAGAACTTAAGGAACGTGTAATATTCCGTAAGTTCAATCTTATGAGGCCCTTCCCCTTCCGTAAGCCAATGCATGTGATATTCATGCGCAATGTAATGATATATTTTGATGAGCCAACCAAGGCTGAGCTCATTCATAAAATTTATGAGTCCTTAGTTCCAGGAGGATACCTGTTCGTAGGCAGAACAGAGACTCTTACAAGAACTAATAAGGAATTCGAGATGATTCAGCCGTCTATATTCAGACGACCACTTGATTCATAGAGTATATGCCATGAGGAAAATAAGAGTACTGGTTGTGGAAGACTCCTTAGTCTTCAGACAACTATTAGTAACTAATCTGAATAAAGATCCTGCCATTGAGGTGGTGGGAGTAGCTGGGGATCCCTTCGAAGCCAGAGACCTGATAATTGAGAAGAGACCGGATGTAATGACACTTGATGTGGAACTGCCAAGGATGAATGGAATCGACTTCTTACGTAAGCTGATGCCACAGTATCCGCTTCCGGTTGTAGTAATCAGTTCACTGAGTGACAAGGTATTCGATGCCCTTCATGCAGGAGCAGTTGACTTCGTCAACAAGCCACAGGTGACGGACCGTAAGCAGCTGGAATACTTCTTAGCCAACGACCTGCCACTTAAGATTAAGATTGCTTCAACTGCAAGCCTTACTAATATCAAGCAGAAGGTTGCCAATAATCTTGGTACAGTTAACAGGGTATCAGCCAAGTCCACTGACAAGGTGATAGCCATTGGGGCCTCTACAGGAGGTACCGAAGCCATAGCTGCAGTTATAGCAGGTTTTGGCCCAGAGATACCTGGGACTGTAATAGTACAGCATATGCCGGCAGGCTTCACTGGAATGTATGCCAAGAGGCTTGACGAGAAGTCCAGAGTGGCAGTAAGAGAAGCCAAGAATGGCGACAGAGTCGAGCAGGGACTGGTGCTAATTGCTCCAGGCGGCGATGCTCATATGAGACTTGTAAAAGTTGGAGAAGGTTATCAGGTTGAGATAAAAAATGGCGATAAGGTCAACGGACACTGCCCATCAGTAGATGTGCTCTTCGAGTCCGTAGCCAAGTCGGCGGGCAGTAAGGCTATAGGAATCATTCTTACGGGAATGGGTGGCGATGGAGCCAAGGGCCTTAAGAAGATGAGGGATGCGGGAGCGTCCACCATAGGTCAGGATGAGTCAACCTGTGTGGTATACGGTATGCCCAAGGTGGCATACGATATTGGAGCTGTTCAGTTCCAGGAGAAACTAGATAATATTTCGAAGAAGACATATTCTTTGTTGGGGTAAAAGGAGGATACAAATGAGAATTTTATTGGCGGAGGACGATTTCGTTACACGTAAGTTCATGATGAACTTCCTGTCTAAGTACGGTGAGTGTGATGTGACTGTTGATGGTATGGAGGCCGTAGATGCTTTCAATATGGCTCTTGAAGATGGAGATCCATATGACCTTGTATGTCTGGATATAATGATGCCTGTTATGGATGGATATCAGGCCCTCATTGGAATTCGTAACCTGGAGAAGCAGCAGAACATTCCAGCTGAGGATGCTTGTAAGGTTATCATGGCAACTGCGCTTAATGAAGAGAAGAACGTTAAGATGGCATTCGACCTTGGATGTACTATTTATTCTGGCAAGCCAATCAACCAGGAGAGATTCGAGATGGCACTTAAGAAGCTTGGCCTGATCGACTAATTCGGATTGATCGGGGGGAAAGGAGAAGCAGTATGGCAGCAGAGTTTAGCACTGATGGAATGTTAGACATATATCTGTTCGAGAATACCCAGCTGTTAGAGCGCTTGCAGGAAATAGTGCTTGAGCAGAAGGATGCAGATGGCTTTGATAGCGATGCAATTAATGAGATATTCAGAGCGATGCATACAATTAAGGGCTCATCCGGCGTGATGATGTTTGACGAGATTACAGCAGTGTCTCATAAACTGGAGGATGTTTTCTATTATCTTAGAGAATCTCATCCAGACAATGTACCTCACATTCAGCTGGTAGAGCATGTGCTTGAGGTAGCCGACTTCATACAGGGAGAGATGGATAAGCTATCAGATGGTGAGGATGCAGACGGTAATGCCCAGGAGATACTTAAGGGACTTGATGAGTTCCTTAGCATGATTAAGGGCGAGAAGCCAAGTGGCAAAGCGGCGGCGACTAACGTACATGAGGAACCTACACAGTTCTATATCGCTCCAATGGCCACAGGACAGAGTCATTACTTCCAGATATATATTGTATATAAGCCAGAGACACAGATGGCCAATGTTCATGCATACAAGACCGTATATGCCCTTAAGGATATGGCGGAGGATATGCTCTACCTTCCAGAGGATATCATTACAGACCCTAATACTGGACAGGTAATCATAGACGAAGGCTTCAAGCTCTTACTTCAGACACAGAAGACAGAAGAAGAGATTAGAGAGATTGTAGGAACTGGATACGAGATTCAGTCCGTTGAGATATTCGAAGTTAATGCAGCTCAGTACAATAAGGGATTCGATGTATTTGGAGCTGACTTAAGTATTGACCTTGAGTCAAGCGTTGAAGAAATAGAAGCTAAGGCGGAGGCTGCAGAGGCAGCTGTAGGGGATGCTCCTAAGCCTGAGAAAGCTATCGCACCTGGTGATTTCGTCATTCAGACTAAGGAACCTGGTAAAGGTAAGAAGCTTGCCAAGGATAAGCAGAAGAAGACTGAGAAGACATCTTACATCAGCGTGGATGTTGCCAAGATGGATATGCTGATGGACCTTATTGGAGAGCTTGTTATCTCCGAGTCGGTAGTTCTTCAGAACCCTGACCTTAAGGTGCCAGGGCTTAAGCTTGATAACTTCAATAAGGCAGCAGGCCAGATGAGTAAGATATCTACAGATCTTCAGAATGTAATCATGTCAATGCGAATGGTTCCACTGACTAACACATTCCAGAAGATGAATCGTATCGTCTTTGACGTATCAAGAAAGCTTGGTAAGGACGTTGAGTTCGAGATGATTGGCGATACTACAGAAGTAGATAAGAATATTATTGAGCATATATCAGATCCACTTATGCACCTTGTACGTAACTCTGTTGACCATGGTATAGAGATGCCAGAAGAGAGAGCTGCGGCTGGTAAGACTTCCAAGGGTAAGATTACATTATTCGCTAAGACAGAAGCTGGTAAGGTATGGATCGGTGTTAAGGACAACGGTGGTGGACTTGACCGTAAGAAGATTATAGAGAAGGCAAGGAAGCAGGAACTCTTAGATCCGGCAAGGAAGGACAGCTCATATCCGG
>DCIU01000030.1 GCA_002317245.1 Lachnospiraceae bacterium UBA1718 | reverse complement strand
TTCTGGTTATAGTCTTGGCAGTCAGATAGAAGATTCTGTTAGCCTTACCCTCTCCCAGCGCCTTGATGGATGGGAAGGTGGTAGCAATAGTCTTGCCAACCCCCGTTGGAGCCTCTAAATACAGCTTTCTTCCATGGGCTATGGTATGGTATACATGTGTTACTAATTCCTTTTGTCCCTTGCGATAATCAAATGGAAATTTAACTTTTGTAATGGATTCATTGCGTTTTTCACGCCATTCTATCTCCATTCTGGCCCATTTCTCATATTCTTTAATTAATCCAAGGAACCATTTCTCTATCTCTTCGAAGGAATATTCTTCCTTGAATCTCTTAATCTCCTCCGTCTCCATATTGACATATGTCATCTGAACAATTATTGTGTCCAGACTATTCTGAAGAGCATAAATATAGGCATAGCACCTGGCCTGAGCCAGATGAACATTGTCCGGCTTATCCATCTTATAGACTATTCGGTAGGTGCCCTTGATCTCATCAATAGTTATTGGATCGCCATCAATAATACCATCAGCTCTGCCATCGACCGTTATAGTCAAATCATCGTTAACGTAGGAATGCTCCAGAGGAACCTCTGCATGATAGTTGCTACCCATAGCCTTCTGAATCTTCCGATGAAGCCTGCCGCCCTCAAGCATAGCAGTATCGGTAGCATGTGTTCTTCTATTGTCAATATCGCCCTCGCGGAGTATAAACTCAACGAGAGTTCGCACAGATATCTTAACTTCGTTCATATGTACATTCTAACACTAACACAGCCATATGAACATATGTTTTGTAGATGATTATAAAAAGGCGCACCCATATGCATTTAGCTCTGGGTAATAGAAAACGTCGGCACTTAATGAGCGCTGCAAGCGCGAATTTAGTGTCCGCTACGTTTTTCTTTTTAGCGAGAGCGTGCCCAGAGGTATATCAATTGCGGATTTGCGAAAAAAATGACCCCATAACCGCGGGTTAAGGGGTCAAAATGATTTTGATTTGTAATTACAGGAGCTGTACTCCCTTAGCTGCACATTCTGCTGCAACATCTTCTGGCCAGAGCGAGCTCTGTACCTCACCGATGTGAGCCTTACGAAGGAAGAACATGCAGATACGTGACTGTCCGATTCCACCACCGATGGTGTATGGAAGTTCCTTGTCGAGGATTGCCTTCTGGAACGGAAGGTTAGCGCGGTCTTCGCAGCCTGCCTTCTTAAGCTGTGATACAAGAGCATCCTCATCAACTCTGATACCCATACTTGAGAGTTCAAGGGAAATATCAAGAACTGGGTAGTAAACGATGATATCAGCATTGAGAGCCCAGTCATCATAGTCTGGAGCACGTCCGTCATGCTTCTCACCTGATGCTAAGAGGTCACCGATCTGCATAAGACATACAGCGCCCTTCTCCTTAGCGATTAACTTCTCTCTCTCCTTAGGAGTCTTGTCTGGATACATATCCTCAAGCTCCTGAGTAGTGATGAAGAAGATATCTGCAGGAAGAATCTCTTCGATATAGTCGTAACGAATTGACATATACTTCTCAGTCTTGCGGAGTACTGAGTAGATATTCTTTACTGTCTCCTGAAGAGTCTCTACTGTACGCTGGTCCTTAGTAATGATCTTCTCCCAATCCCACTGATCAACATATATTGAATGGATATTGTCAGTATCTTCATCTCTTCTGATGGCGCTCATATCTGTATATAAGCCTTCACCAACTGAGAAACCATACTTCTTAAGTGCATATCTCTTCCACTTAGCAAGTGAATGTACTATCTCAGCCTGTCTCTCATTCTGTTCCTTTATTCCGAAGGAAACTGGTCTCTCAACACCATTAAGATTATCATTAAGTCCTGACTCTGGTGTAACGAATAAAGGTGCTGATACTCTCTGGAGATTCATTCTCTCAGACAGAAGATTCTGGAAGAAATCCTTAACTGTCTTAATACCTACCTGGGTATCATGGAGATTCAGCGCTGACTGGTAGCCATCTGGAATCATTAATGTACTCATGATCTATCCTCACTTTCAAAAAATAAAGGCGCTAAGGATTATCCAAAGCGCCTTCGCTAATACAAATGTATGTTATCACTTAGCTAACTTCTGGTCAAGCCTCTTAACCGAGAAAATCAGCAAAAACGCCATTATTACACCCGTTATTATACAAACCACTGACATATTTAGTCCGCTTAATGCCTTAACATTGGAATAAACATATACAATTATGTTGGCAGAGGCATGAATAATGTATGGAATCAGGAAGGATCCATAGCGTTCATAGGACCAGGTAATAAGCAGTCCCAGTATGAATCCATAAGCGGCCTGGACCATATTGCCATGGTAGAGGCCGAATATCAGCGGTGCTACTATAAGGGCGATTATCAGTCCGTAATCCCTTCTCATCCTGTTATATACGATTCCTCTGAATACAATCTCCTCTGTTAGAGGCGTTATCAGTCCATATATGAGAATTCCCAGAGGAAGGCTTAAGGCATGCTGTCTGTCTGCTACCTCAGTGTATGTGGCACTGCTGCCTACAAATCCCGTTATTACGAATAAGAGATTGAAGAAGATGGCCGTACTCACTCCAAGAAGGGCGCTTACCGCGAACCAGGATATAGGGCTGTCCTTATGTAATAATACAGGCTTTTCTTTTATAAAAAATGGAGATACTGCAATTGCTGCCAGTGTTACAGCCAGAATCTTGATGATGGCTGTCGCAAGCGAGCTGGAATCGCCAAGAGCTACTGCCCTTTCTGGAGAGTAAGTCGCAATCAGTTTTACAATAACTGCTCCAAGCCTTATTACGAGGATATCTACCGTATAATAAATAA
>DCIU01000024.1:4516-5740 GCA_002317245.1 Lachnospiraceae bacterium UBA1718 | reverse complement strand
ACTGAGATCTATCTTAGCAAGGCAAACACTGATGAGACTGAGACTATCGATAAGGGCGAAGAGCTTCCTACAGATGAGATTGTCGAGACAATCGCACCTAAGGAGGATGACAAGGATAAGAAGATCAGACTTAAGATTAAGAAGCGTCCAGAGCTTCTTAATGAGACACAGCCACTTTGGACTAAGCATCCTAATGACTGTACTAAGGAAGATTATATCGAGTTCTACCGCAAGGTATTCCAGGATTATAAGGAGCCACTCTTCTGGATCCACCTTAACATGGATTATCCATTTAACTTAAAGGGTATTCTCTACTTCCCTAAGATTAACATGGAGTACGAGTCAATCGAGGGAACTATTAAGTTATATAACAACCAGGTATTCATCGCAGATAACATCAAGGAAGTAATTCCTGAGTTCTTAATGTTACTTAAGGGTGTTATTGACTGCCCAGATCTTCCTCTTAATGTATCAAGATCTGCACTTCAGAATGATGGCTTCGTTAACAAGATCTCTGAGTACATTACCAAGAAGGTTGCTGATAAGCTCTCTGGTATGTGCAAGACAGAGAAGGAAGAGTATGAGAAGTACTGGGATGATATCAGCCCATTCATCAAGTTCGGTTGCTTAAAGGACGACAAGTTCTGCGAGAAGATGACAGACTACATTCTCTTCAAGAACCTTGATGGTAAGTATCTCACACTGCCTGAGTGTCTTGAGGTTAAGCCAATTGACGTAGAGGATGAGGAGAAGGATGCAGCAGATGATGTTGTAGACAGCGTAGAAGAAGCAGAAGCAGCAGATGCAGCAGAAGAGAAGAAGGATAAGGTAATCTACTACGTTACAGATGAGCAGCAGCAGAGCCAGTACATTGCAATGTTCAAGAAGGCTAAGAAGGATGCTGTAATCTTAACTCACAATATTGACCAGCCATTCGTATCTCAGTTAGAGAGCAAGAATGAGGGTATCAAGTTCGCAAGAATTGACGCAGACCTTACTGACGAGTTCGCTTCCAAGACTTCTAAGAAGGAACAGGAAGAGATGGATGCCGCAGCTGAAGATATCAAGAAGATCTTCAAGAAGGCAATCAAGAAGGACAAGATATCTGTAGAGCTTAAGAAGCTTAAGAACAAGAAGATTGCTTCAATGATTACACTCTCTGAGGAGAGCAGACGTATGCAGGACATGATGAAGATGTATGGTATGTCAGGCATGGGCATGGGC
>DCIU01000024.1:0-4341 GCA_002317245.1 Lachnospiraceae bacterium UBA1718 | reverse complement strand
GAGAGAAGCAACGACCTCTTAGAGCTTCTTGCAGAGAAATAATTTTCTAAAAAATACTAAGCCACCAGGCCACTGGTGGCTTTTATTTTGCCTGGATATGCGATATACTAGATGTTGGGTATGTCTGCATATCAATATACAAGGAATGGTACGCTTAAATGGCTAATGAGGACCGAATTAACAGGGGCAGCCTCTTGTTCTCGACAGCTAAAATTGAATTATCCCTAAGAGCTGACGAACTCTATGAGGGTTCGTTTGAAATGAAGGACGATAATGGCCTGAAGATGGAAGGATGTGTGTATTCTTCCACTATTCGTATGCGACAGGCTTTTGAAAAATTCGAGGGCAGCCATATTGTGGTGCCTTTTACCTTCGATACTACTGGCATGCAGCCAGGAGATACTCTTAAGGGCAATTTCTATATCGTATCTGACAGGGGCGAATATGTGCTTCCATTCGTGACACAGATTCACCACGAGGTTATGGATTCTTCTATCGGTAGTATTCGTAATCTGTTCCATTTTACCAACCTGGCAAGATCCAACTGGGAAGAGGCAGTTAAGCTCTTTTCTAAGCCTGGCTTCATAGATATCATTAATGGCAATGATGTTAAGTATCGTGACCTCTACCTGGGACTTAAGGGCAGAGGCAATAAGAATTACAACCTTGAGGAATTCTTAATTGGCATCAATAAGAAGCAGGTAGTCACATACTCTGTTGATAAGGACAGCGTAAGGGTAGTTGATCCACAGGGTGTTGTTGAAGGCCATATTATGCTTAACAGGAGCAGCTGGGGATACACTCAGGTAGCTGTCAGGGTAGATGGTGACTTCATCGCAGTTGATACTAACAGACTTACAGAAGAGAACTTCGAGAATGATGTATGTGATTATAAGTACATGATCGTGGAGGACCTTCTTCATCCAGGCAAGAACTTCGGCCGTATAACCTTCAAGTCCTTATATGGCTCTGTAAGTGTTGATATTACAGTTGTAAATAATGTCATTGTGAAGGGTGGTGCGACCACTCATAAGAGGAAGAGTATCCGATTCTCCCTTGTACGCCATTACATGGACTATGCAACCAAGCGTATCAGTCAGGCCAAGTGGATTCAGCTTACAGAGGAGCTGCTGGCCCACAGAGCTGGATTTGCAGAGGATGATTTGGAGAACTCACTCTACCAGACCCACCTTCTCCTGGTTCAGGAGAGATATAACGAAGCTAAGTGGATTCTTGACCGCAAGATTTCACCTGTAATAGAGGATGCAGACAATGAGCTCTACTGCTATTACCTGTATCTGATGACCTTATATAACGTTGACGAATACTATTCCCGTGAGATCAGTGACAGAATGTTAAGCATCTATCAGAAGGATGAGACTAACTGGCGCGTGGCATGGGTGCTGCTTAATACCAGCGACGAGTACAAGCGCAATCCGGCCAGAGCCTATGCCTTCACAATCAGGCAGCTGTCCAAGGGATGCAACAGCCCCCTCTTCTACGTGGAGAGCATCAGGCTTCTTAATGCAATGCCAAGCCTCTTAGTCCATTACGATGAGGACGAGAAGAGACTGATATATTTTGCAGCCCGCAATAAGCTCACCTCCCCTGAACTCCAGGGACAGATTGCATATCATGCTGCTAGACAGAGGGACTATGATGAGAGGACCCTTAAGACCCTCATGTATCTCTATGAGAGCAGACCGGATGTAGGTACATTGGAGGCTATCTGCAGCCAGCTGATGAAGGGCAACCTGACCGGACACAAGTACTTCGAATGGTATCGCCTGGGAGTTGAGAATAATCTTAAGATAACCCGTCTCTACGACTGCTACATGATGTCCTTAAGGATTCTCAGTGATGAGCCAATTCCTAGAGACGTCCTTATGTATTTCTCATACCAGAGCAATCTCCCTGTGGCACAGACCTCATACCTCTATGCCTATGTTACAAGGAACAGGGAGAAGATGCAGGATATGTATACACTCTACAGACCTGCCATGGAGCGATTCGTAATTAAGCAGCTCTACGCCGGCCGAATTAACAGAGACCTGGCCTACCTGTATCAGGAACTTGTGTTAAAAGAGATGGCGACTATGGATAATATCCGCGCTTTTGCTAAGGTCCTCCTTGTACATTGCATTAAGATAAGCGACTCTTCCATTGTGAATGTGGCAGTTCTTGATGAGAGATTAGATAAGGAGCTTTTATATCCAGTTAACGGTGGCCTATGCTACATTCCTCTTCTTAGTACTGAGTATACGGTTCTTTTGGAGGATACTCTGGGCAACAGATATTACCAGACCAAGGAATATGTGACAGAGAGTTACTTCCTGCCACGCAAGCTGCTTCCGAAGATTGAGAAGTATACAGAGGATTCGCTTCTCTTTGACCTCTTCGTCTGCGAAGGCAACAATGAATATATAACAGTTACAGAGCGTAACGTTGGCAGATATATGTACCTGCTGCAGTCACCTGAGGTTAGTGCGACCTTCAGATCATCTATCCGTATGCCGCTTATCCGCTACTACCAGGACAGGGATGATACTGTCAAGATGGACGAGATTATTGAGGGTGTGGTTAAGGAAGAGATTCCTTATAAGGATCGTGACCAGTTCATAGGCATGCTGCTAATCCGTGGCTATACTGACAGAGCCTATGAATATGTATGCTACTACGGTCCGGAGACTGTGGACCCTAAGCTTGTAAGCAGAATTGCAACTCTGATTATAGACAGAGATGGAATGATTGAGGATTACAGACTTACCGGCATGATTTTCTCAGCCTTTGAGCGAGGAAAATATGATGAGACTGGCCTTACATACTTAGTAAGGTTCTACAGGGGTCTTGCTAAGAATCTCAGAGATATCTGGAAGGCAGCCGGTGGATTCTATGTAGACACATACCACATCTGTGAGAAGATGATTGAACAGACCCTTAACACAGGTGCCTATATAGGAGATGAGGAGAAGGTGCTTAAGGCATACATCTCAGGAGGTGCCAAGGGAGATCTTGTCCAGAGATATCTCACTAATATTGCGGATGAATATTTCGTAAGAGACAGAATTACAGACGAGTATATGTTCCGTGAGATGGCCAGAATGTATGAGAATGAGAGAGAACTGCCTATTGTATGTATGCTGGCCTTCCTCAAGTTCTATGCAGATGGCAATAATCTGAAGAATGCAGATGATAATATTAAGAACCATATTCGAAGATATGTAAGGATTCTGTATACAAGGCACAACATTATTATGCCTTTCATGAAGGAATTCAAGGCTATTTCTCCGGAAGCAATGGAA
Source organism: Lachnospiraceae bacterium UBA1718 (assembly GCA_002317245.1). Classification (GTDB taxonomy): domain Bacteria; phylum Bacillota; class Clostridia; order Lachnospirales; family Lachnospiraceae; genus Colinaster. The sequence goes on along the minus strand of DCIU01000024.1, from coordinate 1,039 downwards.
CTGTCTGACCTGACTATGATTGAGTACCATGGTGAAGCTAATGGCAAGGTATTGATTAATTACCTAATGACCAGAGAGAACACTGGAAGACAGGGCTACACCAGAGAAGAGATGGTTAATGTATATGGTGGAGTATTCGTTAAGTCCTTCTTGCTCTTCTTCGGAGAGACCATTCAGTATTACATTACTGAGAGTAATGACGGCATGGAGCAGCTTACGGAGAGCGGAACCCTTAACCGCAATGATGTTGATTCGGATGGCTATGAGAACAGATTCTCAATGGTCAATGATATAGCAATTGCTACTACACTTAAGGATTATGATACGGCAGAGGCACTTTTGGCTGAGTATAAGTATCGTGAGTACCTGGTTAATAATTTGTTTGACATGATGTGAGGATAGATATGTTTGGAATCGGTGAGTCTATTGTAGTAGGCTACGACCTGTCAAATGAATATGCGCAGATAAGCTACTTAGGAGGCGGCGATGAGACTGGCAAGACTATCAGTCTCACCCCTGGCACTGAGCAGTATAACATTCCTATGTGCCTCTTCAAGAGAAGTGAGGTTAATCAGTGGTTCGTGGGCAACGATGCCATTAATTACAGTGCCGTTGAAGAGGGAGAGCTGGTTCGGGAACTCTGGGAGAGGGCCCTTATTGGAGAGCCTATTACAGTAGTTGGTGAGGACTTTGATCCCCTGGCACTGTTGTCCCTCTATATCAGAAGGACCTTCAGCCTGCTTACTAATGAGATAAAAAAAGATAAGATTAAGGGAATCATGTTCACGGTACCTGTGCTTAACAGACGTGCACTGGAAGTCCTGGAGAGAGTGACTGCTTCCATTGATATTAAGGATGCTGTCCTGTCCTTCCAGGGAAGAGAAGAGAGCATCTATTACTATATGATTAACCAGCCCAAGGACCTATGGCAGTATGACGTGCTGGTATATGACTTTAGTGGCACCACTTTTAAGGGATATGACTTCCACTTAAATAAGATGACCAAGCCAGTAGTGGCCTTCGTGGAAGGCACGGCCTA
>DCIU01000096.1:13844-14453 GCA_002317245.1 Lachnospiraceae bacterium UBA1718 | reverse complement strand
GGAATGCGTATCATAGAAGTGTTCCAGGATGCAGCAGAAGATAATGAGGATATAGAGCTTGTTATAGAAGACTTGGACTAATATATATTAATAACCGAAGAAACAATTTCCCTTATGGGAATTGATATAAATAATTCCCTTGGGAATAAATCAAAACAACAACTTATGGAGGATAAGAAAATGGGACTTGCAGATTTAGGTAACATTATTAACGCAGTTAAGGGACTTAACATTACAGATGAGCAGAAGGCTCAGATCAAGGAAGTTGTTAAGCAGGCTGGAAACAACAAGGATACAATCATTGCTGAACTTAAGAAGCGCAATATTAATGTATCAGCTGATCAGATTGATTCAGTTATTGCACTTGCTGATAAGCTTTAATTATAATACATGAATTCGTAGATATAATTAAACGCAAAAGCGGAGGTGAGTATATGACACTTGGCGATTGGGTAGATAATATAACAAAAGATATGAGCGAAACTATTGAGAGGCAGAAAGAAGAGCTTAATGAAAACAAACTAGAGCTTTCTGAAAAGAACCTAGAGCTTGCTAGGAAAGATGAGTATATAAAGCAACTTGAAGAAAAGCTGTCTTTATTATCTTGCG
>DCIU01000096.1:9620-13822 GCA_002317245.1 Lachnospiraceae bacterium UBA1718 | reverse complement strand
GCGCCAGATCTGGCGCGTTTTTATATTAGCAAATTATTCTTCAATATTCTCCGAATCATCCGTAACAGGAGTGAAATCTGTGCTTTCCTGTTCCGTGACCTCGATATTCTCACCCTCAGGGAGCTCGCCCTGTAGGATAATTGAGATGTATTCAACTCGCTGCATTGCCCGCTTATAGTTCTCGTAAGCAGCATCAGCAGTATTGATGTCAGTCTCTGGATCGTCGTAGTAAGTATGGTACATGCTGACAGCTTCCTGCATATAAGCATATGCTTCGTCAGCTAATTCCTCGTTACTGGCGAACTGCTCAGGTACATCATACTCAGACAGATGTCTGAACTGTAATTCCATAGAATCAAGAGTCTTAAGCATGCTCTTAGCATTAGAACCATCAGTTGCATCTATGTTATTTAGTTTTTCTGATAGCTTAGTAAGTTCAGTAGTGAACTTACTCATATTCTTATAATATTCCTCAAGTTCTTTATCTTTCTTGCCACAGCCTGACAGGAGTACAAGGCCGGCAAGAGCTACTATTAAAACTATATTCTTTATTCTTTTCATATTAAACCTACATAATTACAAATAGAGACAAACAGTAATTACAAAAACACATCACATCTATCCCTAAAGAATGTACCATATCCCTCGTTTTTATTCAATTATAATGGTATAATACCAAAGTGTGTGTAGTGAATAAATATGATTAAATGGATAAGTGTGCACACAAGCTGGGACTACAATCTTATACAATAGCAGGTGAATATGACTAAACAGGAATTTAGAGAGTTTTTAAATAAAGGAATTACATATCTTGATGGGGCCACAGGCTCTAACCTTCAGAAGCGTGGACTTCCACAGGGAGTTTGCCCTGAATACTGGATGTGCCAGAATCAGGATATTATCGGCGGCCTTCAGCAGGAGTTCATTGATGCGGGCTCGGATATTATCTATGCGCCAACCTTCACAGCTAATAAGGTTAAGCTGGAGGAGTATGGCCTCTATGACAAGATTGATTATATTAATAGGACATTAATTCAGATGTCCAAGGGAATTGCAGCGCAAGCTGACCGACAGGTGTTAGTTGCTGCAGATATCAGTATGACTGGTATCCAGTTAAAACCGATGGGCCCTATGGATTTCGAGGAGCTTGTAGACATCTATAAGGAGCAGCTGGCTATCTGTGCAGATGCAGGAGCTGACATTATAGTTATTGAGACTATGATGAGTCTTCAGGAGACCAGAGCTGCGGTTATAGCAGCTAAGGAGACCTGTGACCTTCCTATAATGACTACCCTTACCTTCAATGAGGATGGCAGAACCTTATATGGTACTGATCCTGAGACAGGAGCTGTTGTACTATCCAGCCTTGGAGTAGATGCACTGGGAGCTAACTGCTCAACTGGTCCTAAGGATATGGCATCTGTAATTGAGAAGATGGCAAGGGTTTGCAAGACTCCTATCATTGCTAAGCCAAATGCTGGAATTCCATCCCTTGATGCCAATGGCAAGACGGTATATGACAATACACCAGAGAACTTTGCCGAGGAGATTAAGCTTCTTATAGACGCTGGTGCAACAATTATCGGTGGCTGCTGCGGAACAGAGCCTTCATACATAGCTGAGACAGTTAAGAAGAACTACAAGCCTGCAATTAGACCAGCAGACAATAGAGAACACCTTCATTATCTTACAAGTGAGAGAATGACTTACAGCTTCACTCTTGATGATGGATTCTTCGTAGTTGGCGAGAGAATTAATCCAACGGGCAAGAAGCAGCTTCAGGCAGAGCTTAAGGAAGGCAATACAGACAGAATCGCCGTCTTTGCCGAAGAGCAGGAGGCTAATGGAGCCAAGATATTAGACGTTAATCTCGGAATGGGCAATATTGATGAGAAGGCTATGATGCTTAGAGTCCTTGAGGAACTGCAGTCAGTAACTAACCTTCCAATATCAATTGACTCATCCCATGTGGATATTATTGAGGCGGCTCTTCGCCGATATCCAGGCCGAGCTCTCATTAACTCAATTTCTTATGAGAAGGAGAAGTTCGAATCACTTTTACCGATAGCTAAGAAGTACGGCGCGGCATTCATCCTGCTGCCACTCTCAGACGAGGGACTTCCTAAGGATCTGAACGAGAAGATTGAGATTATTAATAAGGTGAGTAAAGCCGCTCTGGACATGGGCTTCACCAAGGAAGATATTATCGTGGACGGACTTGTGGCAACGGTTGGTGCCAACAAGAACGGTGGAGTTGAGACTTTAGAGACTATCAGATACTGTAAGGCAAACGGTTATGCGACTACATGTGGTCTCTCCAATATAAGCTTTGGTCTCCCTGAGCGTGGTTATATTAATGCGGCCTTCCTCAGCATGGCAATATGCGAGGGACTTACAATGGCGATTGCCAACCCTAATCAGAATCTTCTGATGAATACGGCTCTTGCATGTAATCTGCTTCGTAATAAGGACAATGCGGACCTTGTATATATAGAGAGAATGAGCGAGCTTGCAGAGCAGGGAATTACCCTGTCTGCACAGACTGCAGCCACAGCTACACAGGCTGCAGAGTCTAAGCCTAAGAAGGAAGCAAGCCTTAAGGATGCTGACGGCAATCAGTTGCCAGATTGCGCAGCCGAACTCTATACCATGGTCTTAAAGGGCAAGAAGAATCAGGTTACAGATCAGACTAAGAAGTGTGTGGACAGCGGATTATCCCCACAGAAGCTTCTTAATGATGTATTAATTAAGGCAATTAATGATGTTGGAGATCTCTTCGAGACAGGCAAGTACTTCCTGCCACAGCTCATTAATTCAGCTGAGACTATGAAGATATCTATAGAGTATCTAGAGCCATTACTTGCCAGTGACAGCGACTCGAGTGAGAAGCATACCGTGGTAATTGCCACAGTATCTGGAGATATTCACGATATTGGCAAGAATCTTGTGGCACTGATGCTTAAGAACTATGGCTTCAATGTAATAGATCTTGGCAAGGATGTGGACAGAGAGGTCATTATTGATACAGCAATTAAGGAAGATGCAGAGATTATTGCCCTGTCGGCACTTATGACCACAACCATGAAGGAGATGGAAGAGGTTATTAAGCTCGCCAAGGAACGCGGCTGTAAGGCTAAGGTATCAATTGGTGGTGCTGTTACCACCCAGGACTATGCGGATGAGATCGGTGCTGATGCCTATAGCAAGGATGCTGCAGAATGCGTAAGGGTATGCCAACGTCTCTTGGGTATGGCTAATAATTGATGGGTAAATAACCAGTCAGCCATTGCACCAACATCGCTTGTAATGGTAAAATAGTTAGAATTATTTTTTATATAATAAGGAGGAAACAATGGAAGAGAACACTCAGAAGGTTGCAACAGAAGAGAAGAAGGTTGACGAGAAGAACGAGAAGAACGTCGTCATCACATCTGAATCCGTCGAATTGAACGAAATGCAGCAGACATCTCTTATGGAGAGTCTTGAGAAGCTACAGAAGAAGCAGCTTATGTATACACGAGTCTCAGCCATTTTGATTCTTATATTAGTAGTAGCAATTATTAGTGTTCTGCCATCAGTATTCAGAACATTATCTATTGCGCAGGAAGCAATGAACAATGCTAATACAGCTCTTGTTAATGCTAATGATATGATTCTTCAGGGCGAGCAGACCCTTGATGAAGTATCAGAACTGGTTGGTACAACACAGACTAACCTGGTTGAGGCTACTAACAAGCTTAACAGCATTGATTTCGAAGGACTTAACGGAGCCATCAAGGATCTTGGTGACGTTGTTGAACCAATGGCTAATTTCTTCAACAGCTTTAACAGGACCAGGCTCTTCTAGATATTTTGACTAAAGAGGATAATTAAATGAATGGTGCAGATATAATGGTTAAATGCCTTGAAGCAGAAGGCGTTAAGGATATCTTCGGATATCCAGGAGTTGCTATAGCTCCATTTTATAATAGTGTTTATGATTCAAATATTAATAGTGTATTAGTTCGTACTGAGCAGAGTAGTGCCCATGCAGCCAGCGGCTATGCAAGAGCTTACAACAATGAGCGTCCTGGCGTATGCGCAGTTACATCTGGCCCTGGTGCAACTAATCTTATAACAGGTATTGCTACAGCCTTTGCTGACTCAATTCCACTTATTGCAATTACTGGTCAGGTTAAGTCTGACCTTCTTGGTTCTGATGT
>DCIU01000096.1:8179-9506 GCA_002317245.1 Lachnospiraceae bacterium UBA1718 | reverse complement strand
CATGTAGCCAGTACTGGTCGTAAGGGACCTGTACTTATTGATGTTCCTATAGATATTCAGCAGGCAACAGTTAAGAGCTTCAAGTATCCAGATTCTGTTGATATGCGTACATATAAGCCAACAGTTAAGGGTAATGGTGGCCAGATTGTTAAGGTCATTAAGGAGCTTGAGAAGGCTAAGAAGCCTATCATTTGTGCTGGTGGTGGAGTATTACTTAGCAAGGGTAAGTATGAGGTACTTTCATTTGCTGAGAAGAACAACATACCTGTTGTCACAACAATGATGGGTATCAGTGTTATTCCTACTGAGCATGAGCTTTGCTTCGGTATGGTAGGTAATAATGGTAAGGCCTATGCCAATAAGGCTATGGCTGAAGCTGATCTTATTATGGTGGTTGGTGCCAGAGTGGCAGACAGAGCTGTCAATCAGCCAGAGCTTATTACCAAGAATAAGGTAATGATTCACATTGATGTTGATCCAGCTGAGATTGGTAAGAATGCTGGCCCATCAATTCCACTTGTTGGTGATGCACAGGCAATATTCGCTGAGCTTACAGAGAAGGATTTTGAGTCTGATTATTCAGAGTGGATTAAGACTCTTAATGAATATAAGGTTACATACGCCAGAAAGCGCAATCCTAACCCTAAGTATGTTGATCCTGCAGGATTCATACAGAACCTCAGCAGCAAGATGCAGAAGGATGCTATCTACATTGCTGACGTAGGACAGAATCAGATCTGGTCATGCGATAATGTATGCATTAAGGAAGGCAAGTTCATGACTACAGGTGGTATGGGTACTATGGGTTACTCAATTCCGGCAGCTATTGGTGCCAAGCTTCGCCGTCCTGAGAGACAGGTAGTAGCAGTATGTGGTGATGGTTCATTCCAGATGAGCATGTGCGAGCTTGCTACAGCAAGACAGCATAACATCCCTGTTAAGATTGTCGTTCTTACTAACGGCTATCTGGGAATGGTTAGAGAGTATCAGCATTTTACATATCAGGACAAGTATGCGGTTGTTGATCTTAGCGGTAATCCTGATCTTGAGAAGCTGTCTGGTGCTTATGACATTCCATTTGTGAGAGTCAAGACTATGGATGAGGCTGATGATGCTATTGCCAAGTTCCTCGAGTCGGATGAGTCATACATTCTTGAAGCTATAATTGATCCTATGGATCTTGTTAAATAAGAAAGGAGCGGATTATTATGAAGAGAATTTATTCTGTATTAGTTGAGAACCGTTCCGGTGTTCTTATGAAAGTCGCAGGACTTTTTGCCAGAAGAAATTACAATATCGACAGCCTTGCAGTTGGTGAGACGGAGGA
>DCIU01000096.1:5718-8086 GCA_002317245.1 Lachnospiraceae bacterium UBA1718 | reverse complement strand
AAGCTTGATGTCATCAAGGTCAAGGTGTTCGAGGAGAAGAATGCTGTTGATAAGGAGCTTATGCTCGTTAAGGTTAAGTACAACCGCAACAATAGAAGGGATATTATGGAGATCTGCGAGCTGGGTGGCGCAACAATCGTTGACTACTCTAATAATCAGATGATCCTCCAGGTATGTGATACACCTGAGAAGACTGCTCAGTTCATTAAGATGCTTAAGGGTATCAGCATTGTTGAGGTTGCAAGAACTGGTGCTTTGGCACTCCAGAAGTGCATTGATAACGAATAAGGAGAATAGTGATGGTTAAGATGATTATGCACGGCTGCAATGGCCGTATGGGTCAGATGATTACTAGTATTGTGGAAAAAGAAGATGGCATTGAGATAGTTGCAGGTATTGACCTTTTCGGAGGACAGAAGAATGGCTATCCAGTATTTGAGACACTTACTGATTGCACAGTCGAGGCTGATGTAGTGGTTGATTTCTCAGGTGCTAAGGCAGTAGACGCACTTTTAGACTGGTGTGAGGCTTCTAAGACTCCTGTGGTTCTCTGCTCAACAGGACTTAGTGAGGAACAGCTTAAGAGAGTGGATGATGTATCTAAGAATGTTGCAGTTCTTCGCTCTGCTAATATGTCACTTGGTATTAATACTCTTATGAATGTACTTACTAAGGTGGCTCCAATCTTCGCAGAGGCAGGCTTCGATATTGAGATTGTTGAGAAACACCACAGAATGAAGCTTGATGCTCCAAGTGGAACAGCAATTGCCCTTGCTGATTCGGTTAATGAGGCCTTTGAAGACAAGTATGAGTATGTATATGACAGAAGTGCTCGTAGAGAAGTGAGACCTGATAAGGAGATCGGCATTTCTGCAGTTAGAGGCGGAACAATCGTTGGTGACCATGATGTTATCTTTGCCGGCCTTGATGAAGTAGTTACATTCTCTCATACAGCATACTCAAGAGGTGTATTTGCGACAGGTGCTGTACAGGCTGCCAAGTTCCTTGCTGGCAAGCCAGAAGGCATGTATACAATGGCTGACGTTATTGCCAGTAAATAGTATTTAGTAAGGATTATATATAACTATAAGTTATGGCTAGTATCGTCCAATATCATATATTGACATAGTAAAAAACTAAATGCTAGAATAATCATTGTTGACTAGAGGGAAGGAATACTTTTAATTATGAAGAAGAAAACTTTTCAGATATTAGTTGAGAATACATCAGGTGTTCTGAGCCGTATTTCAGGTCTTTTTGCGAGACGTGGCTATAACATTGAGAGTATTACAGCTGGTGTAACTGCTAACCCAAGAGTAACAAGAATAACAATTGTTGCTACAGGTGATGATGAGATCCTTGAGCAGATTGAGAAGCAGGTATCAAAGCTTGTTGATGTATGCAACATTGTTGAGCTGAAGCCAGATCTTAGTGTATACAGAGAACTTGCTCTTATTAAGATCGAGTGTAAGCCTGAAGAGAGACCTAATATCATCTCTATTACAGACACAGATGCATTCAAGGCTAATGTTGTTGACGTATCTCAGAATGGTCTTATTATTGAGATGACAGCTACAAGTGCTAAGATTGATTCTTTCCTTGAGCTGATGAGCAATTATAAGATTCTTGAGATAGCCAGAACTGGTATCGCAGGTCTTCGTCGTGGTACAGATGACATTTTCTGGCCAGACTTTGATAAGTTGGGAATGTAATCCATTATTGGATTCTTAAATAAGTAATTTTAAATGTGTAATACACAGGAAGGAGTCATAAAAATGGCAAACAGAATTTATTATGAGCAGGATTGTAATTTAGCAATTCTTGAAGGCAAGACTATTGCAGTTATCGGATACGGTAGCCAGGGTCATGCACATGCACTTAACGCTAAGGAGTCTGGATGCAATGTTATCATTGGTCTTTACGAGGGTTCTAAGTCATGGGCTAAGGCTGTAGCACAGGGATTCGAAGTATATACAGCAGCAGAAGCTGCTAAGAAGGCTGATATCATCATGATCCTCATCAACGATGAGCTTCAGGCTGATATGTACAAGAAGGACATTGAGCCAAACCTTGAGGAAGGTAACATGCTTATGTTCGCACATGGTTTCAACATTCACTTCGGTTGTATCAACCCACCTAAGAACGTTGACGTTACAATGATCGCTCCTAAGGGACCAGGTCATACAGTACGTTCTGAGTACCAGGCTGGTAAGGGTGTTCCATGTCTCGTAGCTGTACACCAGGATGCTTCTGGTAAGGCTCTTGATAAGGCACTTGCTTACGCACTTGCTATCGGTGGAGCTAGAGCTGGTGTTCTTGAGACTAACTTCCGTACAGAGACAGAGACAGACCTCTTTGGTGAGCAGGC
>DCIU01000096.1:5052-5514 GCA_002317245.1 Lachnospiraceae bacterium UBA1718 | reverse complement strand
ATCACAGAGGATACTAAGAAGGCTATGAAGAAGATCCTTTCTGATATCCAGGATGGTACATTCGCTAAGGAGTTCCTCCTTGACATGTCACCAGCAGGTCGTCAGGTTCACTTCAAGGCTATGAGAAAGCTTGCTAGCGAGCATATCTCAGAGAAGGTTGGAGAGGAAGTTAGATCACTTTACAGCTGGAACAACGAAGAGGATAAGTTCATCAACAACTAATCTTTATAGAATATTTGTTCGCATTTATATGTGAAAGATGATAAAATAGGCGTACGGAGGGTAACTCATGTACGCTTATTTTATTGGAAAAATCACTTACCTGGATAACGAACAGGTAATCTTAGAGAATAATGGGATTGGCTATAATATTAAGATGCCAACTTCAGATATAATGACCTTATCTGTTGATGATGAAGTTAAGATTTATACTTATACTGCAGTTAGAGAGGACGCCTTCTG
>DCIU01000096.1:3030-4937 GCA_002317245.1 Lachnospiraceae bacterium UBA1718 | reverse complement strand
GATATTAAGGTGTCAATACTTGCCCAGGATGAGAAGACCTTATCCAAGATGCCAGGCATTGGAGCTAAGACTGCAGCCAGAATCATTGCTGATCTTAAGGGCAAGATTAAGCCTGATGACATCCTGGCAGAAGTAACATCAGTTAAAAGTGACAGCGGCTCACCTGCTATTAATTCTATCAAGAAGGAAGCCCTTGATATTGTCTGTGCACTTGGTATGAGCTCTAGTGATGCAATGCGGGCTATTAACTCACTGCCAATAGATGAGAACACTAAGCCTGAGGATTTGGCATTTAAAGCATTCCAACAGTTATAAAGTGATTGATTATTATAGTATTAATTGATAAAATGTAAATAATTAATGATTGGAGGGCATATTCAATGAATATTAATGTTAACAAGATAGAAGAGAAGGCCGTTGTAGCTCTTACAGGAAGACTTGATACTACTACAGCTCCAGAGCTTGAAGCTGAGCTTAAGGGTGTTGTTGCTGGATGTACAGATCTTACATTTGATTTTGCAGCACTTGAATATATTTCTTCTGCAGGACTTAGAATTCTCTTAGCTACACAGAAGACAATGAATAAGCAGGGTAACATGGTTATCAAGAACGTTGCTCCAGCTATCATGGAAGTTTTTGAGATTACAGGCTTTGTTGATATTCTTACTATTGAATAATTTGTATATTATATAAGCCTTGTGGATTATCCCCAAGGCTTATTTTTGTTCAAATTATGAGGGTTACTATATGAAGTGTAATTCAAAACTTGAAGAATTAGTTGATATATTAAGCTATCTTGAGCATGAACTGGAAGAGGTAGATGCTCCTATTAAGGTTGCTGTAGCTATGGATATAGCTGTAGAAGAGATGTATGTCAATATCTGCCATTATGCATATGAGCAGGACGATATTGGGGGACCTTCTGAGGTTAATGTCACTACTACACCTAATAGTGTTGAAGTAGAATTCATTGACTGGGGTAAGGAGTTTAATCCATTAGAGAAGGCTGATCCGGATGTTACTCTTGATGCTGAAGACAGGAATATTGGTGGCCTTGGTATCTTCATGGTTAAGAAGTCAATGGATGAAGTATCATACAGGCGCGATGGTGATAAGAATGTCTTCGTTATGAAGAAGACATGGTAACATATCAGGGGTTTAACTATGAAAAGAAGCGAGATTAACGCAGCTCTTCGTGAGATGGAAGCAATGATTAACGAGTATCGAATTTCACTTCCTCCATTCTGCCACTTTACTCCAGAGGAATGGCAGAATAAAGGGGTGGAATATGACGAGATCCGTGACAACATGCTGGGCTGGGATATAACTGATTATGGATTAGGAGATTTTGATAAGACAGGATTTTCTCTTATTACTCTTCGCAATGGTAATCAGAAGCTTCCAGACAAGTATAAGAAGACATATGCTGAGAAGCTCTTATACCTTAAGGAAGGCCAGTATTCGCCAATGCATTTCCATTGGAATAAGATGGAAGATATCATCAACAAGGGCGGCGGTAACTTACTTATCAGAGTATATAACTCTACTGAGGATGAGGAACTTGATAAGGTTAATGATGTAGAGGTGCATCATGATGGTACTGTTACCATGTATCCAGCAGGTTCCCAGGTCAGACTGACCCCTGGTGAGAGTATTTCTATACAGCAGTATATGTACCACGACTTCGAAGTTGAGCCAGGTACTGGACCAGTTCTCATTGGGGAAGTAAGCCAGTGTAATGATGATGAGACTGACAATAGATTCTATAAGAACGTTGGCCGATTCCCGGCTATAGAGGAAGATGAGGCGCCATACAGATTACTCTGTAATGAGTATCCGGTGGCTAAATAAATGATATATGATGAACCTGGGGGACGGGGTTAGAGTGTCATAAACATGACACTCTA
>DCIU01000096.1:2571-2981 GCA_002317245.1 Lachnospiraceae bacterium UBA1718 | reverse complement strand
ACCCCGTCCCCCAGGTTCATCATTTTGTGACTGCATCACAGATTACACGACTCAATAAATGTCTGCACGGCAGGATTCTCGCTAGGCTTACCTGGTGCATAGGCGAAGCCGATTTCACGTCCTTCGGCAGATTTCAGAAGCTTGATCTCTTTGAGAGTTCCATCCAGGAGATCGTCTTTAACAAATTCCTTAATTACAGCAGATATACCCAGATCAATCTTGGCGAAGTCTACAAGAAGATCAAGATTAGTTACTTCTATGATATTAGGTATGTCAATTTTGGCTGTGGCCAGCTCTGAATCAACATACTTTCTGGTAACGTTGTTCTTATCAAGCATCATGAAGGTTGCGTTCTCGATTAGAGATTCGATCGTCAATTTATTTCTTTTACTGAAGTTATCAAGATAATT
>DCIU01000096.1:1321-2510 GCA_002317245.1 Lachnospiraceae bacterium UBA1718 | reverse complement strand
GAAGACTTGCCCTGTGGGTATCTTACTAGTGCAATATCAAGAGTTCCGTTCTCAAGGGCTGCAATTGCTTCTATGGAAGGAATGCAGGAGATAGATACTCTGATGTGAGGATTGTTCTTAACGAATTCCTTAAGGTAGGGCATAAGAACGTATTTACAGAGGGTAGAGCTGACGCCAATGGATATATGGCCAATGCCTAACTCATTAACAAGCTTTAACCTGTCTTCGCCGGCTTTGATGCACTGGAAGGCATTCTGTATCTGCTCATAGAGAAGTTCACCTTCAGCGGTAAGAGTTACACCTCTTGAATTGCGGATAAAAAGTGTGGTATCTAAGGATTCCTCCAGCTTTGATATTGCCTTGGAGATTGCGGGCTGGCTGATATATAACTCCTTAGCTGCCTTGGAGATATTACCAGATGTAGCTACCTGATAGAAAATATAGTATAAGTTTAGATTATTCTGCATAATTTACCCTCACAGTGGAAAATAGTAAAACTTAGTTTCTAAATAATGATTTATTAAGTACTTATAACTAATGATACCATAACCTCACGTTATGATAAATATGAATACTATATATTTTTCTTTATTGCTTCGATACTATACAATGATAAATGTTTGATAGAGTATATAAACCGAGGAGGTAAAGATATGGGAATGACAATGACACAGAAGATTCTCGCAGCCCATGCAGGACTTGACAGTGTAGTAGCTGGTCAGTTAATCGAGGCAGACCTGGATCTTGTACTTGGTAATGATATTACCAGTCCGGTAGCCATTCACGAGATGGATAAGATGAAGGTTGACGGAGTATTCAATAAGGATAAGATTGCTCTTGTTCCTGATCACTTCGTACCTAATAAGGATATTAAGTCTGCTGAGCACTGCAAGTGTGTAAGAGAGTTCGCAAGACGCAATGATATTACTAACTACTTCGAAGTTGGCCAGATGGGTATAGAGCATGCACTTTTGCCTGAGAAAGGTCTTACAATTGCTGGTGATGTAATCATCGGTGCTGACTCACATACATGTACATATGGTGCAGTTGGTGCTTTCTCAACAGGTGTTGGTTCTACAGATATGGCTGCTGGTATGGCAACAGGCAAGGCCTGGTTCAAGGTTCCATCAGCTATTAAGTTCGTGCTTAAGAATAAGCCAGCCAAGTGGATTAGTGGTAAGGATATTAT
>DCIU01000096.1:918-1217 GCA_002317245.1 Lachnospiraceae bacterium UBA1718 | reverse complement strand
ACAATTGCCAACATGGCTATTGAGGCTGGCGGTAAGAACGGAATCTTCCCAGTTGATGACCTCTGCCTTCAGTATATTGCTGAGCACAGTGACAGAAAGCCTGTTGTATATGATGCTGATGCTGATGCAGAGTATGATGAGGTAATCGAGATTGACTTAAGTACACTTAAGCCAACAGTAGCATTCCCACATCTTCCAGAGAATACTAAGACAGTTGATGAGATTACAGAAGAGGTTAAGATTGACCAGGTTGTTATCGGTTCATGTACTAATGGCCGTATGGATGACCTTAGAATTGC
>DCIU01000096.1:514-842 GCA_002317245.1 Lachnospiraceae bacterium UBA1718 | reverse complement strand
CAGAAGATATACCTTCAGGCAATGGAGGAAGGCCTTCTTCGTACATTCATTGAAGCAGGCGGTGTTGTAAGTACTCCTACATGTGGTCCATGTCTTGGAGGATACATGGGAGTTCTCGCTGAGAATGAGAGATGTGTATCAACAACTAACCGTAATTTCATTGGCCGTATGGGTCATATTACATCAGAGATTTACCTTGCAAGTCCAGCTGTAGCTGCTGCAAGTGCTATAATGGGAAGAATTGCTTCCCCAGATGAAGTATAGGGAGGTAATTATTCATGAAAGAAGCTAAGGGAACAGTCATTAAGTATGGTGACAATGTAGATAC
>DCIU01000096.1:0-387 GCA_002317245.1 Lachnospiraceae bacterium UBA1718 | reverse complement strand
GCTCAGAAGAACTTCGGCTGCGGATCATCTAGAGAGCACGCCCCAATTGCTATTAAGGCCTGCGGTATCAGCTGTGTAATCGCAGAGACTTTTGCCAGAATATTCTACCGTAACTCAATCAACATCGGACTTCCAATCGTTGAGTGCCCAGAGGCAGTTGCAGGGATCGATGATGGCGATGAGGTAAGTGTCGATTTTGACAGTGGTATCATTACTAATATCACTAAGGGAACTACCTTCAAGGGTCAGCCATTCCCAGCATTTATGCAGAAGATTATCGACTCTGAGGGTCTTGTTAACTACATCAATAATAAGTAATTGAATTGAGAACAAATGACTAGTGTGTTACTATGAATACGCTAGTCATTTTTTATGTACGATGACCCT